>NZ_JBITFP010000003.1:282171-522997 GCF_044456245.1 Micromonospora sp. NPDC051006 | reverse complement strand
ACGCCCGCAATCTCCGGCTAAATCCCGGTGGCATAAGCGCCCCCTGGCTCCCGGCACCGCGCGGCTGCTCGGGGGGGGGGGGTTGTGGGGGGGGGGGGGGGGGGGGGGGCCACCCCCCCCCGGCCCGGTACCGTGTCAGGGGTGGACGCCACCGAGGTCACCCGGCACATCCCGTTCTCCGCGACGTTCAACTTCCGTGACGTCGGCGGCTACGCCGGCCACGACGGGCGCACCGTGCGCCAGGGCCGGCTCTACCGTTCCGACTCGCTGCACCGGCTGGACGAGACCGACCGGGCGGCCTTCACCGCCCTCGGCGTCCGCACGGTGATCGACCTGCGCCGTCCGTACGAGGTGGAGCGTGACGGCCGCGTTCCCGACTGGGACGGCCTGACCTGGCGGCACATCCATCCCGAGCACGCCGAGTGGGGTGAGCGGCCGCACGAGCCCGGCACCAGCCTGGCCCGCTACCTCGCCGACCGCTACGCCGATCTCGCGCAGACCGGCACGGCCGGGCTGGCCGAGGCGGTCGGACTCATCGCCGACGCCACCAACGCCCCCGTCGTCGTGCACTGCGTGGCCGGCAAGGACCGCACCGGCATCGTCTGCGCGCTCACCCTCGCCGTGCTCGGCGTGGCCGACGACGAGATCGCCGAGGACTACGGGCTGACCAACGCGGCGTCGCAGCGGTTCAGCGCCTGGCTGGCGGCCACCGCGCCGGACGCCGCGGAAGTGCCGGCGCCGTTCCTCGCCTCGCCGCCCGAGGCGATGCGGCTCTTCCTCACCGAACTGCGCGCGGGACACGGGTCGGTCGAGGGCTACTTGCGCCACGCGGGGGTCACCGACGCCCAGCTCACCGCCCTGCGCGAGCACCTGCTCGATTAGCCCCGCCCGCACCGGCACCGGCTACGGCCCCCGCTCCCGCGAAGGGGGCAGGGGCCGTGGCCGATCGGTCTTTAGAGGACGCGCCGCACCCAACCGTGCGGGTCCGGGGCGTCGCCGCGCTGCAGGTCGACCAGCTGCTGGCGCAGCGCCATGGTGACCCGCCCGGGCTCGCCGCCGCCGATCAGGAACTCCCCGTCCGGGAAGCGGACCTCGCCGATCGGGGTGACGACCGCGGCGGTGCCGCAGGCGAAGACCTCGCGCAGCCGGCCACTGGCCGCGTCCGCCTGCCAGTCGGCGAAGGTGATCGGCTGCTCCACGACCCGGTGCCCGGCCTCGGCGGCGAGGGTGAGCACCGACTCGCGGGTGATGCCGGGCAGGATCGTGCCGGTCAGCGGCGGCGTCACCACGGTGTTGTCGTCGTAGACGAAGAAGACGTTCATGCCGCCCAGCTCGTCGACGAACCGACGCTCCACCGCGTCCAGGAAGACCACCTGGTCGCAGCCGTGCTCGATCGCCTCGGCCTGGGCGACCAGGGAGGCCGCGTAGTTGCCGCCGCACTTCGCCGCGCCGGTGCCACCGGGGGCGGCCCGGGTGTAGTCCGGAGAGACCCAGACCTTCACCGGCTTGACCCCGCCGGCGAAGTACGCCCCGACCGGCGACGCGATCGCCACGTAGAGGTATTCGTTGGCCGGGCGGACGCCGAGGAAGACCTCGCTGGCGAACATGAACGGTCGCAGGTAGAGGCTGCCGTCGGCGCCGGTCGGGATCCACTCCCGGTCGATCTCGATGAGCTGACGCAGCGAGTCGACGAACGCCTCCTGCGGCAGCGCCGGCATCGCCATCCGCTGCGCCGAGGTGGCGAACCGGGCGGCGTTGGCCTCGGGACGGAACATGGTGACCCCGCCGTCGGCGGTGCGGTACGCCTTGAGCCCCTCGAAGATCTCCTGCGCGTAGTGCAGCACGGCGGCCGCCGGGTCCATCGGGATCGGACCGCGCGCCTCGACCCGGGCGTCGTACCAACCCTTGCCGTCGGCGTAGCGGATGGTCACCATGTGATCGGTGAAGACCCGCCCGAACCCGGGGTTGGCCAGCAGGGCGGCCCGGTCCGCGGCGGATACCGGCGCGGGATTCGGACGGATCTCGAATTCGAGCTTGTCACCACCGCTCATCGCGCTGACCTCCCTGCCGGACAACGGCGTGCGGGACCGCACGCCGACTGCACTGATGCTCAGAAAACTTACCCCGAACGTTCGTTCAGCGGGTAGCGCCGCCCGGGCCGTGCGACGGCCCGAACGGGCGGCGCCCGAAGCGCCCGCCGCCGTCGCCGTCCGACAGACCACGACGGTCGTCCGGAACAGGAACGGACCCGCACGCCGAGCCGCGCTGCGGTTGCGCCCGGTGCGGGCCGCGCCGCCATCGAAGGCGCCGCCGGGCCGGGCGGCCGGAGCCGCGCCGGATTCAGGTCGCCGGAGCGCGGCCGCCGAGCCGGGACCGGCCGAGTATCCGCGTCGTGCCGGCGTCAGCCGGCCGCGTGACCGGCGAGCCGGTCGCCTACCTCCGCGGTGCGCACCGGTACGCCCGGTGCCCGGCCGGCCAGCTCGGTGGCGACCGCGGCGGTGACCCGGGCCGCGGCGTCGCCGTGCCCGAGCTGGTCGAGCAGGAGCGCGGCGGAGAGTACGGCGGCGACCGGGTCGGCCACACCCTGACCGGCGATGTCCGGCGCCGAGCCGTGCACCGGCTCGAACATCGAGGGGTAGCTGCCCTCCGGGTTGATGCAGCCGCTGGCCGCCAGCCCGATGCCGCCGGTCACCGCGGCCGCGATGTCGGTCAGGATGTCGCCGAAGAGGTTGTCGGTGACCACCACGTCGTAGCGCTGGGGCTGGGTGACCAGGAACATCGCCGCCGCGTCGACGTGCTGGTACTCGGTGCTCACGTCGGGGTGCTCGGCGGCGACCGCGTCGAAGGTGCGCGACCAGAGCGAGCCGGCGTGGGTCAACACGTTGGTCTTGTGTACGAGGGTGACCTTGCGCCGCTCACGGCGGCGGGCCCGGGCGAACGCGTCGCGGATCACCCGCTCCACCCCGTGCCGGGTGTTCAGGCTCTCCTCGGTGGCGATCTCCGCCGGGGTGTCCCGGTGCAGTGAGCCGCCGGCGCCGGCGTAGAGCCCCTCGGTGCCCTCGCGCACCACGACCAGGTCGACCTCGCCCGGTTTCACGCTGCCGAGCGGGCCGGCCACCCCGGGCCAGAGCCGTGACGGGCGGAGGTTGACGTACTGGTCGAAGGCGAACCGCAGCTTGAGCAGCAGGCCGCGCTCCAGCACGCCGGGCGGCACGGTCGGGTCGCCGACCGCGCCGAGCAGGATCGCGTCGTGCCCGGCCAGCTCGGCCAGCACGGAGTCGGGCAGCACCTCGCCGGTGCGGTGCCAGCGGGCGGCGCCGAGGTCGTACTCGGTGGCCTGCACGCCGGGGAGCACCGCGTCGAGAACCTTGCGGGCCTGCGCGACCACCTCGGGACCGATCCCGTCCCCGGCCACCACCGCGATCCGTGCCACGCTTGCGCTCCTCTGCTCGCCGTCCCGACCACGGTACGTCGACGTCCCGCACCCCGGTACGGATCGTCCACATCATGGGACTTCGACATGCACAGCACTCTCCCAGGCGGGACTCATGGTGCGGTCATCTTCGCTGCTTAGCCTGGTAGTCGAGCGGGTCACGGGGGCCCGTGCCGGTGGTCGCGAGGGCGTGACCGCCCATCGCGAGGGAGCGATTCGCCATGCGCATCGACGAGCAGCCGCGGACCCGGTGGCCCGACCTGTCCGCCTTCCGGCATCGCCGTCCGGATCTGCGGCTCGGCCCTCGTACCCCACGGTTCGACCGGGCCGGCACGGTGACCGGCGACCGGATCGCGGTGCAGCACACCGTACAGACCGCGACGGCCGACTACACGCTGCTGCTCAACGCGCCCGACTGGCTGGGCCGGCGGGCGGTCGGCGAGGCGCTGCGGGACGCGGTCGCCGAGCTGCGCGCGATCGACCTCACCTACGGCCCGACCCGCCCGGAGAGCCTGGTCTCCCGGCTGCGCCGCGGCGAGATCAGCCCCGCGTCCTACGCCCCGCTGGCCGACCTGGTGGACCGCTGCGCCGCCATGCGGGCGGCCACCGACGGCTGGTTCGACGCCTGGGCGGTGCCCGGCGGCTTCGACCCCGGCGGCCTGCTCGGCGGCTGGGCGGTGGAGCGGGCGGCCGCGCGGCTGCGCGCCAACGGCATCCACGACTACGCCGTGGTCACCGGCGCCGACCTGGTGGTACGCGGCCACGCGGCGCACGGCGGGCCATGGCGGGTGGCCGTGCACCACCCGACCGACCGTGACCAGGTGCCGCTGGTGCTTGAGATGACCACCGGCGCGGTCGGCACCTCGGGGGTGAGCGGGCGGCAGGGGCACGTGGTCGACCCGCACACCGGGGAGCCGGCAGATCAGTTGGTCGCCGCGACCGTGGTGGGCCCGGACCTCGCGGTGGCCGACGCCTACGCCACCGCGCTCTACGCCGCCGGCCCGAGCGGGCTCGCCTGGTTCCGGGGTGGCTCCGACTATCGGGCGCTCTTCGCCCACCGCCGCTGAAGAAACCGCCGGGGGCCGCGCGATCGGCCCCCACGCCCGCGGCAACGGCCGTGGGGGCCGGTCAGCGACGAGTGCGCGTGGCTCGCGCAATCGAGGGGTGCGGGCCGGTCGGGCCGAGGGTCGACCGCGCCACCCGAAGACGGGCCGACGTCCCGGACTCGGCCGATGACCGCACCGGTACGCTAGCGAATCGACGCAACTCGACGCAAGAGTCTCCACAGCGGACCGTCCCGGCAGGAGTGTGGCAACTCAGCGGCTGGCCTGCGGCGGGGCAGTTTCGACACGGTGAACGTTCAATGGCACGCTGTGCGCCGTGAGTTTCGATCTGAGCGTGTGGGCCCTGCCGGACGGGGCGACGCCTGAGGACGTGCGAGCAGCGGTGCAGCGGTGCCGGCAGGGGCAGCACGCCGACCGTCATCCCGACCCGCGCGTGGTGACGTTCTACCGGGCGATCACCGCCGCGTACCCCGACCGGCCGGCCAGGCCGGGCACCCCGTGGGAGGTCGCCCCGCTGCACGCGGCCAACGACCACATCGAGATGAACCTGTATCCGACCTGCGCGGATCAGGTGCTGCTCGACATCGAGCGGCTCGCCGGCGAGCACGGGCTGATGCTCTTCGACGCCCAGGACGGCTCGGTCTACCCGCCACCGGCCCGGCTGCCCGGCTGAGTACCGGGACCGGAAACGGCCCCGGTACGGCGAAGGGGCCCGGCGGATCGCCGGGCCCCCCGTCGTGCTGCCGTCAGGTCACTCGTCGCGCAGGTCCGCGGCGCTGGCCGCCGTCGCGCCGATCGAGTCGGCGGCGGAGGTGAGCAGGTCGGCGCCGAGCGCCTGGTCGACGGTGAGCGTCATCAGCGTCTCGCCGCCGGCCTCCCGACGGGCCACCTGCATGGCCGCGATGTTGATGCCGGCCTCACCGAGCAGCGTGCCGACGGTGCCGACCACACCGGGGCGGTCGGCGTAGCGGAGGAAGAGCAGGATGCCCTCCGCGCCGATCTCCACGTCGAAACCGTCCACCTCGGTCAGCTTGATGACGTCGCGCGCACCGCTGGTGGTCACCGTGCCGGAGACGCTGACCGTCCGCCCGTCGGGCAGGGCGCCGCGGACGGTGACCAGCGCGGGCTGGTCGACCGTGTCGGCCTGGGTCGCCAGGGTGACCTCGACGCCGCGCTCGGCGGCCAGGTGCGGCGCGTTGACGTAGGTGACCTGCTCCTCGACCACCGAGCTGAACAGGCCCTTGGTCGCGGCGAGCTTGAGCACCGACACGTCGTGGTTGACGATCTCGCCCCGCACCTCGACGGTCACGCTGGCGGCGACCCCGCCCGCCACGGCGGTGAACGCCCGGCCGAGCTTCTCGGCCAGCGGCAGCAGCGGCCGGACGTCCTCGGCGACGACGCCGCCGGCCTGCACGTTCACCGCGTCCGGCACGAACTCGCCCTGCAACGCCAGCTTCACGCTCTTGGCCACCGCCAGGCCGGCCTTGTCCTGCGCCTCGTTGGTGGAGGCGCCCAGGTGCGGGGTGGCCACCACGTTGTCGAAGGCGAACAGCGGCGAGGAGGTGCACGGCTCCTTGGCGTAGACGTCCACGCCGGCACCGGCGACCCGCCCCTCGGCGATCGCGTCGGCGAGGGCCTGCTCGTCGACGAGGCCGCCCCGGGCGGCGTTGACGATCCGGACGCCCGGCTTGACGACGGCCAGCTCCTTCTCGCCGATCAGGCCAACCGTCTCCGGCGTCTTCGGCAGGTGGATGGAGATGAAGTCACTCTCCCGCAGCAACTCCTCCAGACCCACCAGGCGGACGCCGAGCTGGGCCGCGCGGGCCGGCTGGATGTACGGGTCGTACGCGATGAGCCGGGTGCCGAAGGCCGCGATCCGCTGGGCGAAGAGCACGCCGATCCGGCCGAGGCCGACCACGCCGACGGTCTTGCCCTGGATCTCCACGCCGGTGTACTTGGACCGCTTCCACTCCCCCGCCTTCAGCGCGGCGCTCGCGGCGGCGGTGTTGCGGGCGACGGCGAGCAGCAGTGCGACGGCCTGCTCGGCGGCGGAGACGATGTTGGAGGTGGGGGCGTTGACGACCATGACGCCCCGTGCGGTGGCGGCCGGCACCTCGACGTTGTCCAGACCCACACCGGCGCGGGCGACCACCTTGAGCCGCGGCGCGGCGGCGATCGCCTCGGCGTCGATCTGAGTGGCACTGCGGACGATGACGGCGTCGGCCTCGGCGAGCGCGGAGAGCAGGGCCGGGCGGTCGGTGCCGTCGACGTGGCGGACGTCGAAGTCGTGCGCGAGCACCTCGATGGCGGCGGGAGCGAGTTCTTCGGCGATCAGTACGACAGGATTCATCGGTCCTCGTAGCTGTAGTCAGAGCGGTCGGCCGGGGCGGTCGGACGCCGCACTGCGCCCTGCGCCGATCCGGATCATGGCCGTCAGGTGCCGGCTACGCACCTAACGCGATCGTAGGGGGCGGGCTGGCCGAGGTGCCCCGGACCGCGGGGTGAGCGCCCTCACACACCGTGTCGGCCGCCGGCAACCCCCCGTTCACCGTCGCGTTGCGCCGATACCACCGTAGGCGGCACCGCCAGCGGAGGAGTCGGACGCGCCGCTCGCGTCCGCGTCGCCCTGCTCCGCCCGCCGGCCCGACTCGATCCACCCCGGTCCGGCCCGGCCCCGGCCGAGGCGTTGGTCACCCGGTCCCACCACGTGAGCATCCGACGCGGCTTAATGGCCCGGCGCACCGCCGCCGCCGGCGAGACGGCGGCGCGCTGCCGCCGGCGGGGCGGCCGGGCAGAACGGACGGCGGCCCCGGCCCGGCGCTGGGGAGAGCGCCGGGTCGGGGCCGCCGGTGGAGCGCTCGGTCGTACCCGACGACCGGACGCACCCGGGGAAGTGTCAGGCGGTCTCGGTGATCGGGCGGTCGACCCAGCTCATCATGCCGCGCAGCTTCCGGCCGGTCTCCTCGATCGGGTGCGCCGCGCCCTCGGCGCGCCACTTGGCGAAGTTCGGCCGGCCCGCGTCGTCCTCGGCGATCCACTCGCGGGCGAACTCGCCGGACTGGATCTCACCGAGGATCTTGCGCATCTCCTCCTTGACCCGGGCGTCGATCACGCGCGGGCCGCGGGAGAGGTCGCCGTACTCGGCGGTGTCGGAGACGCTGTAGCGCATCCGAGCGATCCCGCCCTCGTACATCAGGTCGACGATGAGCTTCAGCTCGTGCAGGCACTCGAAGTAGGCGACCTCGGGCGCGTAGCCGGCCTCGGTGAGCACCTCGAAGCCGGTCTGCACCAGCGCCGCCGCGCCGCCGCAGAGCACGGCCTGCTCACCGAAGAGGTCGGTCTCGGTCTCCTCGGTGAAGGTGGTCCGGATGGCGCCGGCCCGGGTGCCGCCGATGCCCTTGGCGTACGACAGGGCGAGCGCGAAGGCGTTGCCGGAGGCGTCCTGCTCGACCGCGACCAGGCAGGGCACGCCCTTGCCGTCGACGTACTGGCGGCGGACCAGGTGGCCCGGGCCCTTCGGGGCGATCATCGCGACGTCGATCTCGGCCGGCGGCTTGATCAGGTCGTAGCGGATGTTGAAGCCGTGGCCGAAGAGGAGCGCCTTGCCCGGGGCCAGGTTGGGCGCGATCGCCTCGGTGTAGAGGCTGCGCTGGGCGGTGTCCGGGGCGAGCACCATGATCACGTCGGCCTCGGCCGCCGCCTCGGCCGGCGTCACCACCCGCAGACCCTGCTCCTCGGCCTTCGGCCGGCTCTTCGAGCCCACCGGCAGGCCGATGACCACGTCGACACCGGAGTCGCGCAGCGACAGCGCGTGGGCGTGGCCCTGGCTGCCGTAGCCGATGACCGCGACCTTCTTGGCCTGGATCAGGCCCAGGTCGGCGTCGTCGTCGTAGTACACCTCAACGCTCATGAAACTTCCCTTTCGTACGACGGCCCGGACGGCCCGTCGTGGTCTGTGCGGTTGGGTCGACGGCGGCCCGCGCGGGCCGGCCGTCAGGTCAGGCGGCCCGTAGCGCGGGTCCCGCGGTGATCGAACGCGAGCCGCGCCCGATCGCCACCAGCCCGGACTGGACCATCTCCTTGATGCCGAAGGGTTCGAGGTCGCGCAGCAACGCGTCCAGCTTGTCCGGCGTGCCGGTGGCTTCGATGGTCAGCGTGTCCGGCGCCACGTCGACCACCCGGGCCCGGAACAGGCTCACCGTCTCCAGCACCTGGCTGCGGGCCGCCCGGTCGGCGCGGACCTTGACCAGCAGCAACTCCCGGGCCACCGAGACCTGCGGGTCCAGCTCGACGATCTTGAGCACGTTGACCAGCTTGTTGAGCTGCTTGGTGACCTGCTCCAGCGGAGAGGACTCGGCGTTGACCACGATGGTGATGCGGGAGACGTCCGGGTTCTCGGTCTCGCCGACGGCCAGGCTGTCGATGTTGAATCCGCGCCGGGAGAAGAGCCCGGAGACCCGGGCCAGGACACCTGGCTTGTTCTCCACCAGGACCGAAAGCGTGTGCACCGTCATGCCACGACCTCGCTTCGCTCACTCATGTCAGATGTCATCCTCGTCGAAGACCGGGCGGACGCCGCGGGCGAACATGATCTCGTCGTTGCTGGTGCCGGCGGCGACCATCGGCCACACCATGGCGTCCTTGCCGACCACGAAGTCGATGACCACCGGGGCGTCGTTGATCTCCATGGCGGCCGCGATGGTCTTGTCGACGTCGGCGGCGTTCTCGCAGCGCAGCCCGACGCAGCCGAGCGCCTCGGCGAGCTTCACGAAGTCCGGGATGCGGTGCTTGTGGGTGCCCAGCTCCGTGTTGGAGTAGCGCTCGTTGTAGAAGAGCGTCTGCCACTGCCGGACCATGCCGAGGTTGCCGTTGTTGATCACGGCGATCTTGACCGGGATGCCCTCCAGGGCGCAGGTGGCCAGCTCCTGGTTGGTCATCTGGAAGCAGCCGTCGCCGTCCACCGCCCAGACCACCGTGTCGGGCTTGCCGACCTTGGCGCCCATCGCCGCCGGCACGGCGTAGCCCATCGTGCCGAGACCGCCGGAGTTCAACCAGGTGTGCGGCTTCTCGTAGGAGATGAACTGGGAGGCCCACATCTGGTGCTGGCCCACCCCGGCCACGTAGATCGCGTCCGGGCCGGCGATCTCGCCCAGCCGCTTGATCACGTACTGCGGGGAGAGCGTGCCGTCGGCCGGCTCCTCGTAGCCCAGCGGGTAGCGGTTGCGCAGGTCATCGAGCTGGGTCCACCAGTCGGCGAGGTCGGCGGTGTGTCCGGCCGACTGCTCGGCGCCGACCGCGGCGATCAGCTCGTCGATGACGTGCCGGGCGTCGCCGACGATCGGCACGTCCGCGTGCCGGTTCTTGCCGATCTCGGCCGGGTCGATGTCGGCGTGCACCACCGCCGCGTCGGGGGCGAAGGACTCCAACTGGCCGGTCACCCGGTCGTCGAAGCGCGCGCCCAGCGCCACGATGAGGTCCGCCTTCTGCAGCCCGTAGACCGCGGAGACCGTGCCGTGCATGCCGGGCATGCCGAGGTGCTGCGGGTGCGAGTCGGGGAAGGCGCCCAACGCCATCAGCGTGGTGACCACCGGGATACCGGTCAGCTCGGCGAGCCGGCGCAGCCCCTCGGTGGCGCCGGCCTTGAGCACCCCGCCGCCGACGTAGAGCACCGGCCGGCGGGCCGTGGTCATCAGCCGGGCCGCCTCCCGGATCTGCTTGCCGTGCGGGTGCAGGGTCGGCCGGTAGCCGGGGAGATCCAGGGTCGGCGGCCAACTGAAGGTGGTCGACGCCTGGAGCACGTCCTTGGGGATGTCGACCAGCACCGGGCCGGGCCGCCCGGTGCTCGCCAGGTGGAACGCCTCGGCCAGCACCTGCGGGATCTCCTCGGCGTTCTGCACCAGGAAGTTGTGCTTGGTGATCGGCAGGGTGATGCCCTGGATGTCCGCCTCCTGGAAGGCGTCCGTGCCGATCGAGGGCCGGGCCACCTGGCCGGTGATCGCCACCATCGGCACCGAGTCCATGTAGGCGTCGGCGATCGGGGTGACCAGGTTCGTCGCGCCCGGGCCGGAGGTGGCGATGCAGACGCCGACCCGGCCGGTGGCCTGCGCGTAGCCGGTCGCCGCGTGCCCCGCGCCCTGCTCGTGGCGGACCAGGATGTGCCGGACGGAGGAGTCGTAGAGCGGGTCGTAGGCCGGCAGGATCGCACCGCCCGGGATGCCGAAGACGACCTCGACGCCGAGCGCCTCGAGGGACCGCACGAGCGAACCGGCCCCGGAGAGCTGAGCCGGCGCGGGTGTCCGTACCGCCGGGGCGGCCGGGGTGGCGGCGGCGCGGGCGGTGGGCTCGGCGTCGATCGCCGGCCCGGAGGCCGCGCGGGCCCGTCGGGCGGAGTGGGCGAGTGTCTCTGGCGTGGGTCTCGTCATGGCGGTTCAGGCCTTCGGCTGGAGTGGGTGCGGCTGGTGGAGCGGATGGGGACCCGGGCGGAGCCCGTCCCTGGGAGATCCGACGGCAATAAAAACGGCCCACGTGCAGATGCACGGGGCCAGCGCACTCTCGATGAGGGAGAGTGCGCTCAGATAAGTACTCGCAGCGACCGGTACGACGACATGGGCTCAAGCCTGACGTATCTCACGCGATGAGTCAACTGATCCCACATGTTGGTCAACGGATGTCGGCGCGTCGGCCCGCGACGCGCCCTCGGTGGCCGGTGTGAGCTGCCCGGACCCGGCGTGCGGGGAGCGCTGGGTGGGCAACGTGGTGGTCCGGATGGCGGGCGGTACGGCGCGGACGCCCGGTTGCGCCGGCCGGGCGCCGGGCGAGGTGGCCGCCGCCAGCATCGCCTCCAGGTGCTCGGCCGGTACGCCCCAACCGAAGAGCGCGCCCTGGCCGAACCGGCAGCCGGCGGCCACCACCGCGGCCAGCTCGGTGGGGGTGGTCACCCCCTCGGCGATGACCTCCAGACCGAGCTGGTGACCGAGGCGCATCACGATGTCGACCATCGGCGCGAACGCCGGGCCGTCGCGTCCCACCGGGCGGACCGGCTCGTGCTCGGCGACCAGGCTGTGGTCGATCTTCAGGATGTCGATCGGCAGCCGGCGCAGCTGACCCAGCGAGGAGTAGCCGGCGCCGAAGTCGTCCAACGCGATCCGGACCCCGGTCCGCCGCAGCGCGGTCAACCGCCGGATCAGCTCGTCGAGGTCGGTGGCGACGGCGTGCTCGGTCACCTCGAGCACCAGCCGCTGCGGCGGCACGTGGTGCGCGCGCAACGCGTCGGCGACCAGCACGACGTACTCCGGGGCGTGCAGTTCACGGGGAGAGACGTTCACCGAAACCCAGACGTCGTGCCCGTCGGCGAGCCAGCGGGAGAGCTGATAGCAGGCCTGGTGCAGCACCCAGGCGCCGAGCTTGGCGATCATCCCGCACTCCTCGGCGAGGGGGATGAACTCGTCCGGGCGGACGTTGCCCAGCTCCGGGTGGTGCCAGCGGAGCAGCGCCTCGGCGCCGACCGGGCGCACCGAGGGCAGCGAGGCGACCGGCTGGAAGGCCAGCCGCAGCTCGTCGCGCTCGATCGCGCCACGCAGCTCGTGCTCCAGCGTGGTGCGCCGGCGCAGCAACTGGTCGTACGCGGCGTCGTAGCGCTCGATCCGGTTCTTGCCGCGCTGCTTGGCGTAGCGCAGCGCCAGGTCCGCGTGGCGCTGCAACAGCTCCACGTCGGGTTCGCCGGCCCAGCCGGCCATCCCGATGCTCACCGACAGGAAGACCGGCCCGTCCACCTCGTCGTAGGTGCGGCCGAGCACCGCCAGCAGTCGCTCGGCCACCCGTTCGGCGTCGGTCGGGCGGCCGTGCATCAGCACCGCGAACTCGTCACCGCCGAGCCGGGCGGCCACGTCGCCGGGGCGCAGGTTGCTGCCCAGCCGCCGGCCCACCTCGGCCAGCACGGCGTCGCCCACGTCGTGCCCGCGCATGTCGTTGACGTTCTTGAAGCCGTCCAGGTCGAGGCCGAGCAGCACGCAGTCGGAGCCCGCCTCGGCGCAGCGGTGCAGTGCCCGCAGCAGCCCGCGCCGGTTGGCCAACCCGGTCAGCGCGTCGGTGTGCGCCAGCTCGCGGAAGTGCGCCTCGCGCTCGGCCAGCCGCCCGGCGTAGCCCCGCATGTCGCGCAGGGTGAGGGCCTGTCGGGCCACCAGGGCGAAGCCCTCGACCGTGCCGGCGAGGATGCCGAGCGCGCCGAACCGGCCGTCCTGGAGGAGGTGGTAGATCGCCGAGGCGGCCATGGCGAACATCGGCAGGATCGCGTAGTCGCCGTCGCGATTGATCAGATCCGGCTCGACCGGGCGCGGGCGATCGAGCCGACGGACCGAGAGCGCGGCGGCCAGCAGGCCGGCGGCGAGCAGCCCGGCACCGGTCAGCACCATCGCCAGACCGGCCTGGCAGAGCCCGGCGGCGACGCCGAGCCCGCCGCCGGTGACCGCGGCGATGCCGGCGGCGAGGGCGGCGAGCTGGCGGCGCGGCGCGGCGGCCCGGAAGACCACGATCGGCCCCAGCCCGACGGCCAGCGCCGCGCTGACCGTCGCGAGCAGGATCGGCGCGCAGGCCATCGGGGTGGCGTCGCCCAGCAGCCGGGTCGGCTCGGAGAGGAGCACCCAACCGACGAACCAGAGCGCGGCGGCCGCGGTCAACCCGTCGAGGGCGAGCCGTACGGTCGCCGCCGCGGTGGGCGCCACCCCGGGCAGCCGGAGCAGCCCGGCGAGGAGGACCAACCCGCTCGCCGCCGCGCCGACCGATACGACGGTCGCCCAGCCGGTGCGCTGCCCCTGCGCGTGCGCCCAGTGCGGGGCGGCGTCGAGCGTCGCGCCGAGCCCGGTCAGCAGGCTGGCCAGGGCCAGCCCGGCGCCCCCCGCGAGCAGCACGAGCGCCGGGCGGTGCCGGCCGGCGCGCCGCCGGGCGGCGACCACCAGCAGCGCGGTGGCCGAGGCGGCGACGAGCCAGCTCAGCGCCGCGACGGTGGCCGTGCCCGGGGCGACATGCACGCCCTCAACTCTGCCGGACGAGCGCCCGTGATGGGGGGTCGGGTGTGCATCTGTTGGGACACGGCGCCCACGCACGGCGGCGGCGCCCGCGGCGGTGCAAGACTGGTACGCATGCCTGAGCTGCGGTCGAAGACCTCCACGCACGGTCGGACGATGGCCGGCGCCCGGGCCCTCTGGCGGGCCACCGGGATGACCGACGACGACTTCGGTAAGCCGATCGTCGCCATCGCGAACAGTTTCACCCAGTTCGTGCCCGGTCACGTACACCTCAAGAACATGGGCGGCCTGGTCGCGGACGCGGTGGCCGAGGCCGGTGGGGTCGGTCGGGAATTCAACACCATCGCGGTCGACGACGGCATCGCGATGGGGCACGGCGGCATGCTCTACTCGCTGCCCAGCCGGGAGCTGATCGCCGACGCGGTGGAGTACATGGTCAACGCGCACTGCGCGGACGCCCTGGTCTGCATCTCCAACTGCGACAAGATCACTCCAGGCATGCTGCTCGCCGCGCTCCGGCTCAACATCCCCACCGTCTTCGTCTCCGGCGGCCCGATGGAGGCCGGCAAGACGATGGCGATCGAGGGCGTCGTGCACAGCAAGATCGATCTGATCGACGCGATGATCGCCTCGTCGAACGAGGCGGTCACCGACGAACAGCTCGGCGAGATCGAACGCTCGGCCTGCCCGACCTGCGGCTCCTGCTCCGGGATGTTCACCGCCAACTCGATGAACTGCCTGACCGAGGCGATCGGGCTGGCGCTGCCCGGCAACGGCTCGACGCTGGCCACCCACGCCGCGCGCAAGTCGCTCTTCCTGGAGGCCGGCCGCACCGTCGTGGAGATCGCCAAGCGGTGGTACGACCAGGACGACGCCTCGGTGCTGCCCCGCGCGGTCGCCTCGAAGGCCGCGTTCGAGAACGCGGTGGCGCTGGACGTGGCGATGGGCGGCTCCACCAACACGGTGCTGCACCTGCTCGCCGCCGCCCGCGAGGCCGAGCTCGACTTCGGCGTGGCCGACATCGACGCGATCTCCCGGCGGGTGCCCTGCCTGGCCAAGGTCGCCCCGAACTCGCCGATGTACCACATGGAAGACGTGCACCGGGCCGGCGGAATCCCAGCCATCCTCGGCGAACTGGACCGCGCCGGCCAGCTCAACCGGAACGTGCACGCGGTGCACTCCCCCTCGCTCGCCCAGTGGCTCACCGACTGGGACGTCCGGGGCGGCTCCCCGCGGCCCGACGCGGTCGAGCTGTTCCACGCCGCTCCCGGCGGGGTCCGGACCACCGAGCCCTTCTCCACCGTCAACCGCTGGTCGTCGCTGGACACCGACGCGGCCGGCGGCTGCATCCGGGATCGGGAGCACGCCTACTCCGCCGACGGCGGGCTGGCCATCCTGCACGGCAACCTCGCGCCGGAGGGCTGCGTGGTGAAGACCGCCGGGGTGCCCGAGGAGTGCCTGACCTTCCGCGGCCCGGCGAAGGTCTACGAGTCCCAGGACGACGCCGTGACGGCGATCCTGGCCAAGCAGATCGTCGCCGGCGACGTGGTGGTGATCCGCTACGAGGGGCCGAAGGGCGGCCCGGGCATGCAGGAGATGCTCTACCCCACCTCGTTCCTCAAGGGCCGCGGGCTCGGCCGGGCCTGCGCGCTGCTGACCGACGGGCGGTTCTCCGGCGGCACCTCGGGGCTCTCCATCGGGCACGTCTCGCCCGAGGCCGCCTCCGGCGGGCTGATCGCGCTGGTCCAGGAGGGCGACGAGATCGTCATCGACATCCCGGGGCGGTCCATCGAGTTGAACGTGCCCGAGGAGGTGCTCCAGGCGCGCCGGGTCGCCGAGGAGAAGCGCGACCGCCCCTACACCCCGGCCGACCGGCAGCGCCCGGTCTCCGCGGCGCTGCGGGCGTACGCCTCGATGGCCACCTCGGCCAGCGACGGCGCCTACCGGCGCGTCCCCGAGTAGGTGATGCCCGAGGCCCCTGTCGCCGCTTCCTGGGCGGCAGGGGCCCGAGGCCGCCTCAGTACCCGAACAGGGCGACGGCGAGCGACGCCAGCGCGGCGACCAGCAGCACGGCGCCGGTGCCCAGCCCGACCACCGCGCTCACCGTGACGGCCCGGGCCCGGGCCACCGGCACGGCCGCCAGCGCCACCGCCGTCACCAGTGCGGCGACCGGATGGATCAGCGGATAGTCGAGCAGCGCCGCGACCGGGAACAGGTGCACCCCCACCACGAACGCGACCCAGACCGGGATCAGGTCCTTGCGGCGGCGCAGGGCGAGCAGGCCGGCCCCGAGCGCGGCGAGACCGAACTCGACGCCCACGACGAGGCCGAAGGTGCGACTGGTGTCGGCGTCGAAGGCGGTGCCGTCCGACCAGTGCCGCCCGGCGAGAACTCCACCGGCCGCCGCCGTGAGCAGCGAGAGAACCGATCCGACGGCGAGCAGCGTCCGCCATCTCCGCGGCGGTGCCTCCTGCGCCCAGCCGAACCAACTGGACGCGAAGAAGCCGAAGACGAAGGCCGTGGCCGACGCGTCACGAATGTGGTCCGCGATCATCGATTCTCCTCCGGTGCTGCGCCGTGCCGGTGTGGTCCGGGGTTTCGGCCGTCGGGGCCTCGGGCGTTGGTCCCGATCTTGGCAGGCCCTCGCTCGGGCACCGGTACCTTTGTCGGCCCAGGGAGGCGATCATGAGCTACGCGGGACTGATCCGGCCGGTCATCGACCGGGTGCAGGTTGGAGCGCGGGCGGCCGCGCGGCCGAGGGTGCAGGCGTACTACGCCGGGCGCGGCCTGCGACCCGGCTTCGAGAGCAGCTTCAACTTCGGGCTGCTCGCCCGACCCATGCCGGCCGACGCGCTCGCCGACGCGCTGGTCTACACCAGCGGCGACATGACCGACGAGCTCGAGCAGGGGGTCGCCGAGGTCGACGCCGACGGCGCGTGGCGGCTGACCGCACTCGGGCGCGAGCTGGCCCTGGCGGTGCAGCGGATGGTCGCCGAGGCGGCCGAGGAGCGGTGGGCCGCCGCGCCGGAGCTGCTGCCCGGCCTCACCGTGGTGCCGCGGCTCGCCGAGCTGGTCGGCCGGCTGCTGGCACCGGGGATCGCCAGCGCGGGGCCCGCGTTCCGGGCCATGGCCCCGGTGTACGAGCCGGCGGACGCCTCACCGGCGCTGCGGCTGACCTCGCGGCTCGGCGCGCTGCGCCATCATCGCGCCGACGCGCACCGGGCCGCGTGGCGGGCGGCCGGGTTGACGGCCGACGGCGTCCGCGCGCTGCCGGACGGGCCCCGGCGGCGCGCCATCGAGGACGAGACGAACCGCCGCGACGAGCCGGTCTACGCGGTGCTCTCGCCGCGGGAGCGGCTGGAGCTGCTGGCCGGGCTGGGCGCCCTGCCCGGCTGATCCGCGCCACCGTCCGGCTTGGACCGACGGTCCCGGTCAGCCGGGGTCGACGATCCGGTCGATGACCAGCTGCGCGGCGCCCATGATGCCGACGTCCGGGCCGGCGACGACCCGCTCGATGAGCAACGCCTGGGTGGCCAGCGGCAGGCAGCGCTCGTAGAGGGTGGCCCGCATGCTGGCCAGCAGGGGCTCACACTCGGCCAGCCGACCGCCGATCGCGACCACCTGCGGGTTGAAGAAGTTGACCACCACGGCGAGGATCTCGCCGATCGATCGGCCGGCCCGGCGGGCCAGCGCGGTGGCGTGCCGGTCGCCGTCGTCGATCAGCCGCATCACGCCACTCAGGTTCTCCACCGGTACGCCCTGCTCGCGCAGCGCCGCGACCAGGGCGGCCCCGCTGGCCACCGCCTCCAGGCAGCCGGTGTTGCCGCAGCTGCACAGCGGCCCCGGATCGGCGACCACCCGACAGTGGCTGATGTCCCCGGCGGAGCCCTGGGCGCCCCGGTGCAGTCGCCGACCCGAGATGACACCGGCGCCGATGCCGGTGCCGGCCTTGACGTAGACGGCGTGGTCGAGTTCGGGATGGGTGGACCGGTGCTCGCCGAGCGCCATCAGGTTGGCGTCGTTGTCGACGACGACCGGCACGTCGGTCCGCTCGGCGCAGAAGGCGCGCACGTCGAAGCCGTTCCAGCCGGGCATCCGGGAGGGGCTGACGATCCGGCCGGTGTCGAAGTGCACCGGGCCGGGGATGCCGATGCCGATGCCGCGCAGCCCGCCGGCGGTGGCGCCGCCCCGCTGGCCGGGTACCGGGGCGGCGGGCCGGGGCGCCAGCGCGGCGACCTCGTCGAGCAGCGCGCCGAGGACGGCCTCCGGCCCGTCTTCGATGCGGATCGGCCGGGACCGGACCTCGACGACCCGCCCGGTGAGGTCGAGGGTGCCGAGGCGGGCGTGGTGCGCGCCCAGGTCGATCGCGCCGACCAGTGCGTCGCCGGTGGGCACCGCGAGCTGGCGGGGACGGCGCCCGCCCCGGGACTTTCCGTCGCCGGTCTCCCGGAGCAGACCTTCGCTGATCAGCGCCTCGACCCGCAGGGAGACGGTGGACGGCGACAGCCCGGAGAGCCGGGCGAGATCCGCCCGGCTGACCGCCGCTCCGCTGGACACCAACCGGAGCAGCTCGCGAGGGCCGCCCCGCGGGCTGTCCCGCGCGGCGTCGTCGATCGTCACGCCAGGTTCTTAGCATCCGAGCTTTGTTCTAGCAAGCGGTTGACTTGGTTTTGACCCTCGCATTAGATGGCACCGTTGATTCGAAAAGAACAGATCTTTGTTCGACGGTTGCAGGAAGTGGGGCGAGCGATGGCACCGACGGCGGCACCCGGTCTCGCGGACCGGGCCGGGCCCACCCGGCCGGATCGGCCGATGGTGGCCGTCCACGGCCTGCAGAAGTGGTTCGGCCCGCTGCACGTGCTCAAGGAGATCGACCTCACGGTCGCCGCCGGCGAGGTGGTGGTCGTCGTCGGCCCGTCCGGATCCGGCAAGTCGACCCTCTGCCGCTGCCTCAACCGGTTGGCCGTCGCCGACGCCGGCAGCGTCGAGATCGACGGTGAGCCGCTGCCGGCCGAGGGGCGGAAGCTGGCCCGGCTCCGTGCCGACGTGGGCATGGTCTTCCAGTCCTTCAACCTGTTCGGCCACCGCACCGTGCTGGAGAACGTCACGCTCGGCCCGGTGCGGGTCCGCCGGACGCCGAAGGCCGCGGCGCGTGAGCGGGCCCTCGCCCTGCTCGACCGGGTCGGCATCGCCGACAAGGCCGACCACTACCCCGCGCAGCTCTCCGGCGGTCAGCAGCAGCGAGCGGCGATCGCCCGCGCCCTCGCCATGCGGCCCAAGGTGCTGCTCTTCGACGAGCCGACGTCGGCCCTCGACCCGGAGATGGTCAACGAGGTCCTCGACGTGATGGTCTCCCTGGCGGCTGAGGGGATGACCATGATCGTGGTGACCCACGAGATGGGCTTCGCCCGCCGCGCCGCGGACCGGGTCGTCTTCATGGACGACGGCCGGATCGTCGAGTCCGGCAGCCCCGACGCGTTCTTCGCCGCCCCACGCACCGAGCGGGCGCGCGACTTCCTTTCCAAGATCCTCCAGCACTGACCCCCGAGGAGGGTGCCATGTCGATTCGCTCCATGAACGTCACACGCCGCCGCGCGTTGACGATCGCCGCCACGGCCGTCACCGTCGCGCTCGCCGCCGCCGGCTGCGGCGACGGCGGATCCGCACCGGCGCTGCCGGGACAGGCCGACGGCCAGAAGGTGGCCCAGTCCGTCTTCGACGCCGCACCGGTGGCGTCGGACGCCGACATCCCGGCCGGCTCCACCATGGACATGATCCGCAAGCGCGGCTACCTGAACGTCGGCGGCTCCCTCGACGCCCCGCTGCTGTCCCAGCAGAACCCGGTCAGCGGCGACATCGAGGGCTTCGACGCCGACATGGCCAAGCTGCTGGCCAAGTACATCATCGGCAAGCCCGAGGTGAAGACGGTGACCATCGGCACCCAGACCCGGGAGGCGATGCTCCAGGCGAAGTCGGTGGACGCGGTCTTCCAGACCTACACGATCACCCCCCAGCGGGCCACCCAGGTCGCCTTCGCCGGGCCGTACCTGACCTCCGGGCTGGCGGTCGCCGTGCGCAAGGACGAGACGAGCATCAAGGGCGTCAAGGACCTGGCCGGCAAGACCGTCATCGTCGGCGCCAACACCCCGGCGGTCACCGCGCTGCCGAGCGCCGCCCCCGGCTCCAAGCAGGTCGCCTTCGCCACCGACCCCCAGGCGGTGCAGGCGCTGCTGCAGAAGCGCGGCGACGCGTACGTGCAGGACTTCACGCTGCTCGCGTCGAACGCCAAGACGAACCCGGGCATGAAGGTGGTCGGCGACCCCTTCACCACCGAGGCGTACGGGATCGGCCTCACCCGGGAGGACACCCAGTTCAAGGAGTTCGTCAACAACTGGCTGCGGAAGATCCAGGCCGACGGCACCTGGTCGAAGGTCTGGCAGAGCACCCTCGGCTCGGTGGTGGAGGGCGGCACGCCCACCCCGCCGGCGATCGGGTCCGTCGAGGGCTCCTGAGGATCACTCCCTCACCATGGAAGCCCTCACCGGTCACCTCGACGAACTCGGCCACGGGCTGGTCACGACGGTCCACCTGACCGTCGTGACCACCATCGGCGCGCTGCTGCTCGGCGTCGTCGTGGCGACCCTGCGGGTCTGCCCGGTGCCGCTGCTGCGCGGCGTCGGCATGGTCTACGTCGAGATCCTCCAGAACCTGCCGCTGCTGGCCCTGCTGGTGCTCTTCGTCTTCGCCCTGCCGACGATCGGCATCACCTTTCCCCTGTTCACCTCGGCGGCCATCGTGATCGCCGCCTACGAGGGGGCGTACCTGGCCGAGGCGATCCGAGCCGGGATCAACACGGTCGGGGTGGGGCAGGCCGAGGCGGCGCGCGCCATCGGGCTCACCTTCAGCCAGTCCCTGCGGCACGTGATCCTGCCGCAGGGACTGCGCGCGGTGATCCAGCCGATGGGCAACATTTACATCGCGCTGCTGATGAACACCTCGCTCGCCGCCGCGGTCGGGGTGGTCGAGCTGACCCAGGCCGCCAACAACGTCAACCTCGTCGAGGCCCAGCCGATCGCCGTCTTCACCGGCGCCGGTCTCGCCTACATGTTGCTGGCGCTGCTGATCGGTCGGGTCACCGCGACGCTGGAGCGAAGGTGGGCGATCGTGCGATGAACCCGAACCAGCAGATCCTCTTCGACGTGCCGGGCCCACGGGCTCAACGCCGCATCCGGATCGCCACCGTGCTGGGCGCGCTCGTCCTGCTCGGCGGGCTCGCCTGGGCGATCCACCGGTTCGCCAGCTACGGCGAACTCGCCGCGGAGCGGTGGCAGCCCTTCACCACCTGGCCGATCTGGCGATACCTGCTCAACGCGCTCTGGTCGACGCTGCTCGCCGCCGCGGCGACCGCCGTCCTCAGCGCTGCGCTGGGGCTGCTGCTCGCGCTCGGCCGGCTGTCGGCACGACGGCCGCTGCGGTGGCTGGCCGGCGCGTACGTGGAGGTCTTCCGGACCGTACCCGTGCTGCTCCTGGTCTACGTGACGCTCTTCGCGCTGCCCAAGTACGGCCTGAACTTCCCGCTGTTCTGGAAGCTCGTGGTGCCGCTCGTCGTCTCCAACTCGGCTGCCTTCGCCGAGATCTTCCGGGCCGGCATCAAGGCGCTGGACCGGGGCCAGACCGAGGCGGGCCTCGCGATCGGGTTGCGCCGGGGGCAGGTGATGCGGCTGGTCGTGCTGCCACAGGCCCTGCTCCGGCTGACCCCGTCCCTGGTCAGTCAGCTGGTCGGGCTGCTCAAGGACACCTCACTCGGCTTCGTGGTCGGCTACACCGAGTTGCTCTACAGCGGTCAGGTGCTCGCCTCCTACACCCACCTGCTGATCCAGACATTCCTGGTGGTGGCGCTGATCTACCTGGTGGTCAACGCCTCGCTGTCGAAGCTCGCCCGCGTACTGCAGGCCCGCAACGGGCGACTGACCACCCGCGGCCGGTCCGCGGCGCCCGGTCCGGCCACGCCACCGCTCACCCAAGGGGGAACCGCCCGATGACCACTGCCCGGTACGCGGAACTGGCGCGGGTGACCCGCAACGGCTTCGTGGAGAGCCGGCACTACGGCAGCGTGGTGGTGCTCGACCCGTCCGGTGCCGTCGCGCTGCGCGCCGGCGTACCCGACGAACCGGTGCTGCCGCGCTCCACCCTCAAGCCGGTGCAGGCGCTGGCCTGTCTGACGGCCGCGACGGCCGCCGACCCCGCGTCGCCGGCCGCAGCGTCGCTCGCCGGCCCCGCACTGGCCATCGCCGCCGGCAGCCACACCGGCGACGACCGGCACGTGGCGGTGGTACGGGAGCTGCTGACCGCCGCCGGGCTGACCGAGGCGGCGCTGGGCTGCCCGGTCGACTGGCCGGAGGACGAGGCGACGCGGGAGCGTCTGATCCGGGCCGGCGAGCAGCGCAGCCGGATCCGGATGAACTGCTCGGGCAAGCACGCCGCCATGCTGGTCGCCGCCGTCGCGCGGGGCTGGTCGACCCGGGACTACCTCGACCCGGCGCACCCGCTGCAACGGGAGATCGCCGCCAGCGTCGCCCGACTGGCCGGCACCCCGGTCACCGCCGTCGCGGTCGACGGCTGCGGCGCGCCGCTGTTCGGCCTGCCGCTCACCGGCCTGGCCCGTACCTTCCAGGCGCTGGCCACGGCGCGGCCCGGCAGCGACGAGGCGCGGGTGGCCGAGGCGATGCGCCAGCACCCGGAACACGTCGGCGGCTGGCACGGCCATCCGAACACCGACCTCATGCGGGCGCTACCCGGGCTGCTCGCCAAGGGCGGCGCCGAGGGCGTGCTGGGCGTCGCGACTCCCGACGGGTACGCGGTCGCGGTGAAGGTGATCGACGGCAGCCCTCGGGCCACCTCCTCGATCGCGCTCGCCGCGTTGACGGCCGCCGGTGCGGCCGTCGACGGCGCCCCGGAGCTGCGCCGGGTGCCGGTGCTCGGCGGCGGTGAGCCGGTGGGCGCGGTCGACGCCGCCATCGATTGGACCGCGGGAACTCCCCGCACGGAGAGGGAAGACTGATGACGAACTTCGAGATCTGCATCGACAGCGTCGAGGGGGCGATCGCCGCGGAGGCGGCCGGCGCCGATCGGGTGGAGCTCTGCTCCGCGCTCTTCGAGGGCGGGCTGACCCCGAGCCTCGGCACCATCGAGGTAGCCCTGCGCAGCGTGGACCGGATCCGGGTGCACGTCATCATCCGGCCGCGGGCCGGTGACTTCATCTTCTCCGAGTTCGAGGTCGAGGCGATGGTGCGCGATGTGCGGGCGGCGGTGGCGGCCGGCGCGCACGGCGTGGTGATCGGCGCACTGACCGCCGAGGGCGACGTCGACGTCGCCACCGCCCGCCGGCTGATCGAGGCCGCCGGCGATGCCAGCATCACCTTCCACCGGGCGTTCGACATGGTCCGTGACCCGTTCCAGGCCCTGGAACAGCTCATCGACCTGGGCGTCAGCCGGGTGCTGACCTCGGGCCAGGAGGTGAGCGTGTTGGAGGGAGCCCCGCTCATCGCCGAGCTGGTCCGCCGCGCCGGTGAGCGCATCATCGTCATGCCGGGTGGTGGCATCACCCCGCGCAACATCGCCCGCATCGTCGAGGCCACCGGCGCGCGGGAGTACCACTTCGCGGCGCTGGTCACCTCGGACAGCCCGGCCGTGCACCGGAACCCGGCGCCGTTGATGGGCGGCAGCCTGAACCGCTCGGAGTACGAGCGCTCCGGCACCTCCGGCGAGCTGATCGGGAAGGTGCTCGCCGCCGCCCGCGCCTGACCGCCCGACCGAACCGACCGTCACCAGCCGAGGGGTCAACGCGAGGCGGAGGGGAACTCCTCGAAGTACGCCTCGACCCGCTCGGCGGTGGCGGGCCGGGCCAGCGCGAAGCCCTGCCCGTACCGGCAGCCCGCCCGGTACGCGCCCTCGACCTGGGCGGGTGACTCCAGCGCCTCCGCCACCACCTCGACGCCGAGCCGGTCGCCCACGCTGACCACCACGTCGATCAGCGGGCGCTGGGCGCCCGGCGTCCCGTCGACCAGGCTGGCGCCGACCTTCAGCAGGTCGATCGGGAGCCGGCGCAGCTGCGCCAGTGAGGCGTGCTCGGCGCGGAAGTCGTCGAGCGCGGTGCGGACGCCGAGCGAACGCAGCCCGGCCAGCCGCGCGACCACGGTGGGCAACTCGTTGCCGACCCGCGGCTCGGCCACCTCCACCACCAGCCGATCGGCCGGCACCCCGTAGGCGGCGAGGATCGCGGCCGTGCGCTGCACGAAGTCGGGCGTGGTCAACTCGCCGGTGGTCACGTTGACCGCCATCCAGAGCTGCCGGCTCTCCGCCGACCACTCGGCCAGTTGGCGGCAGGCCCGGTCCAACACCCACCACTCCAGCTCACCGACGATGTCCAGGTCCTCGGCCACCGGCAGCAGCTCGGCGGGGAGCACCGTGCCGAGCACCGGGCTGCGCCAGCGCAGCAACGCCTCGGTGCCGACCGGCAGCCGGTCGGCCAGCCCGAGCACCGGCTGGTAGACCAGGTCCAGTTCGCCCCGGGCGACCGCTCCGGGCAGTTCCCGCTCCAGGTCGAGCCGGCGGACCAGCTGCTCCTCCAGGAACGCGTCGTACCACTCGACCCGGTCCCGGCCGAGCTGGACGGCCCGCCGCCGGGCCAGGTCGGCCTGGCGCAGCACGTCGTCCGGGCCGCCGCCGGTGATCTCGGCCAGCCCGATGCTCGCCTGCACGCGCAGCACCGCCCCGGCGACCTGGTAGGGCTGGGTCAACGCGGCCAGCAGGCGGGTGCCGAGCGCGTACGCCAGCACCGGCCCGACCGCGGTGACCACCGCGAACCCGGCGCCGCCCAGGGCGGCGAGCAGATCGCCGCGGCCGACCACCGCGCGGGCCCGGTGGACCACCTCGGCCAGCACGTCCTCGCGGAGCGCCGGCGCGACGCCGTCGATGCCGGGGACGTGCAGGTCCACCACCAGCAGCGCCCCGGCCGGCGGTGCGGCCTGGCTCAGCGGGGCGAGGGCGCGCAGCAGCGCCGACCGGCCGGCCAGCCCGGCCGCCGCGGGCGCCGCCGTCGGCTCGGACACGGTGACCGCGGGCGGGGCGGTTTCCCGGCCGGCTGCCGGAAGCCCGGCCGCTGGTCCGGACGCCTCCACCGGCGGTCGTCGGCGCGTGCGCCGACCGTCGGCCGAGTGGGCGCCCCCGCCGGACTCGGCCTCGCGCAGCAGTTCGCGGAGCACCAACGGCGGGACCACCGCCAGGGCGAGCAGGACGGTGACGCGGTCCGGCGGCAGGGCCGAGCCGAGGTGCCAGCCGGCAGCCAGCAGCAGCGCCACCGCCGGGACCACCGCCCGCGGCCAGCGCGGCGCCGGGCGGATCGCCGCCGGCTCGATCACGACGGCACGCCGCGCGCCGGCCGCGGCGAGCAGCATCCCGACCACCAGCGGCGGCAGGGCCAGCAGCGTCCACCGGCCCGCGGCCGGCCCGGCGGGGAGGGCCGCCAGCAGCACCAGTCCGAACAGGATCAGCGCCACGCCACCCCGGCAGGTGGCCGTACCGGGCCGGCGGTGCGGGCCGGTCAGCGCGGTGAGCGCGGCCATGCCGAGCACCCCGAGCAGCAGCACGGCCGCCAGCCGGGCCGGAAGCGGCCCGGCGGAGCTGGGCAGCAGCAGCCAGCCGGCGAGGGCCAGCCCGATGGCCGGACCGGCCGCGTCGGCGAGCCGGCGAACCCGGACCCGGCCGGGCGGTCGCGGTGGACCAGGCAGCCGGCGCAACCCGAGGACGGCGAATCCCGCCATCACGGCCGCTCCGGATCCGGCCGCGGCCGGCCGGCCCCGCTCGATCAGCGGCAACAGGGCGGCGGTGAGCCCGGCGGCGACCACGGCGACATCGAGCAGCAGGGCGGCCGAGCGGGCCGAGGACCACGCGCGCCGGGCGGCCCGGGTGGCAGCTGCCCGGGGCTCGGCCCCGGCGTCGCGGTGAGCGTCGACGGGTGGCCGGGCGGCGAGCCGGGAGAGCCGTACGCCGGCGAGGGTGGCGCCGGCGCCAACCGCGAGCGTGACCACGGCCACGGCCGGGAGCAGGCCGACCGCGGCGGTGAGGACGAGCAGCGTGACCGCCGCGAGCGCGGCGGTCTCCGGCACCATCCGGCGGGGCAGGCGGGCACGGAACGGGGCGGCGAGGGGCACGGCGGTCGCCTTCGTGAGGGGGCACTGGGGCGGTGCGGCGGTGCGCGGGCGTCGGACGGATCGGGTCGGGGGCGGGTCCGGTGCCCAACCATCGTGAACGATCGGCGAGGGGAATGGGTTACGGCGCCGCCTCGCGCCGAACAAGTGACCCTGGCCACTCCGCGGCGCGACCGGACGCCGGACGCCGCCCGACGCGCGGCCGTCCGGGCCGAGGTGGGATCATCGCAGGGTGAGTAAGCCCGACACCGTCCGCTTCCGGTACAACCAGGCGATCCTGGCCGCGGCGATCATCGCCTTCATCGGCGCCCTGCCGCTGGCCAACGCCCGGGCCTACCTGCTGCCGGTGCTGCTCGTCCCGCTCGCCGTCGGGGTCTGGGCCTGGCGGGCGGGCACCGACGCCGACGCCCGCGAACTACGCCTGCGGGCGCTCACCGGCCAGCGCCGGATCGCCTGGGACCGGGTCGTCGAGCTGACCACCGACCCGCGCGGGCGGGCCGTGGCCCGGCTCGACGACGGGCAACAGGTCATCCTGCCGGCGGTACGCGGGACCGACCTGCCCCGGCTCGTCTCGGCCACCGGCCAGACGCTGCCCGGCGCGGCCGAGGCGAGTCAGTAGCCGTCCACCACCGCGTTGATCAGCGGCTGCCCGGCCGCGAACCGCCGCACCTGCTCCCCGACCAGCCGGTAGGCCCGCGGCAGCAGACCGCGCACCGAGCCGGCGACGTGTGGGGTGAGCAGCACGTTGGGCATGTCCCACAACGGGTGGTCGGCGGGCAGCGGCTCCGGATCGGTGACGTCCAGCGCGGCGCAGATCCGCCCGGTGCCGAGTTCGGCGACCAGCGCCTCGGTCCGGGCCACCGGCCCCCGGGCGGCGTTGACCAGCAGCGCGCCGTCCGGCATCGCGGCGAGAAACGCCGCGTCGATCAGCCCACGGGTCTGCTCGGTGAGCGGCACCAGCACCACCACCACGTCCGCCTCCGGCAACAGCCGCGGCAGCTCCTCGACGCCGTGCACGCCCTGCTCCGGCCGGGCCGTCCGGGCGACCAGGGTGAAGCTCACGTCGAACGGCACGAGGCGGTCGCGTACGGCGCTGCCGATCGAGCCGGCGCCGACGATCAGCACCCGCTTGCCGGTCAGCTCGTCGGTCGGGGCCACCGCACCGAACGCCCACTCCCGGCGGGCCTGCGCCCGGGCGAAGGCGGGGAACGCCCGCAGCTGGGCGAGGATCGCCGTGACGACCCACTCCGCGGTGGACGGGTCGTGCACACCGCGGGCGTCGCAGAGCGTGACCCCGTCGGGCATCCGCCCGACCCAGGCGTCCGCGCCCGCGGAGAGCAGCTGCACCACCGCGAGGTCGGGAAGCTCCTTCAGCAGCGCGCCGGCGTCCGAACCGGCGAGGAACGGCGGTACCCAGAAGCGGACGCCGGCCACCTCCGACGGGAGCTTCTCGGGATGCTCGACGACCTCGACAGTGACCTCCGGGGGCAGCTCACCGAGGAGCGCCGACCCGGCCTCATGCGGAATCCATACCTTCACGCCCGACGACGATAGCCCCCGTCGACGGGGGCATGTCAGCGCACGTCCCCGCCGTCAGGTGCCGGGACGAGTGGGGGAGGAATTGGCAGGCATCGGCAGTCGGTCCGGCGGGGTATAACGAGAAGCCGGAGCGCCCACCGGCCTTCGTTGACCCGCAGACAGGTGCACCATGACCGACCGCTCCGCCGCGCACGCCACCCCGCGTGCCGCCGCCCCGCCCTCGGCGCTCGCCGACCCAGCTCGGCTGCGGGCGCTGGCGGACACCGGGCTGGACGCGGCGCCGGACGAGGCGTTCGACCGGTTCGCCCGGCTGGTGAGCGACCTGCTCGACGTGCCGGTGGCGCTGGTCTCACTGGTCTCCACCGACCGCCAGTTCTTTCCCGGGGCGGTCGGGTTGCCGGAGCCGTGGGCCGGCCGGCGGCAGACCCCGCTGAGTCACTCGTTCTGCCAGCACGTGGTCGACATCGAAGTGCCGATGGTGCTGCCGGACGCGCGGCTGCATCCCCGGGTCCGGGACAATCTGGCGATCATCGACCTCGGCGTGGTCGCGTACGCCGGGATGCCGCTGACCGACCTGTCCGGCAACGTCCTCGGCTCGCTCTGCGCGATCGACAGCAAGCCTCGGTCGTGGACGGCGGCGCAGCTGCGTACCCTCGCCGACCTGGCCGCGGCCTGCTCGTCGGAGCTGCGGCTGCGGATCGCGCTCGACGGCGCCGAGGAGGCGCGGCGGCGGGCGGAGGAGGCGCACGAGCGGCTGGAGCTGCTCGCCGGGCTGAGCGAGACGCTGGGCGGCACGCTCGACGTGGGCACGGCCCTGCACCGGCTCGCCGAGACGACGGTGCCGCTGCTGGCCGACTGGTGCCTGGTGTCGGTGGTCGGCCCGGGCGGGGTGCCGCGGGAGGTCGCCGCGGTGCACCGCGACCCGTCGCTGGCGGCGGACGTGAACCGCTTCGCCCAGTTGATGCGCACCGGGCTGGCCCCGGAGTCGATCACCCGGGCGGTGCTGCGCACCGGCCAGCCGGTGCTGGGCAGCGCGGCCACCCTGGCCGACGTGGAGCGGGGCACGACCGGCCCGGAGATGCCGGCGATCGCTTCCCGGCTCGGCTTCGCGTCCCACCTGAGCGTGCCGATCACCACGGCCGGCGGCACCGTGCTCGGCGCGATCACCCTGGTCAACGGCGCGCGCCGACGTCAGTTCGACGACCGGGACATGCTCACCGCGCTGGACGTCGGGCGCCGGGCCGGGCAGGCCATCGGCAACAGCTCGATGTACGGCGAGCAGCGGCACGTCGCCGAGGTGCTGCAGCACAGCATGCTGCCGCGGCTGCCGGAGATTCCGGGCCTCGAGCTGACGGCCCGCTACCAGCCGGCGGCCGACCGGGTCGAGGTGGGCGGCGACTGGTACGACGCGTTCGTCCAGCCCGACGGCGACCTGATCGCGGCGATCGGGGACGTGGCCGGGCACGACATCGAGGCGGCGGCCACCATGGGCCAGCTCCGCAACATGGTCCGGGGCAACGCCTTCGGCCGGCCGGACGAGGTCGGCGAGCTGATGACCCAGCTGGACGACGCGATGCGCGGCTTGCACCTCAACACCGCCGCCACCGCGACCCTGGTCCGGTTCCGCGTCGACCCCACCGGCGGTCGCCTGGTGACCTGGTGCAACGCGGGGCACCCGCCGGCGCTGGTGGTACGCGCCGGCGGGGCGGTGGAGGTGCTCGCCGGGTCGCCCGAACCGCTGCTCGGGCTGGTCCGGCCGGTCCGCCGGACGACGCGGCGGGCCGCTTTGGCCGTCGGTGACACCCTGCTGCTCTACACCGACGGGCTGATCGAGCGGCGGGACCGACCGATCGACGAGGGGTTGGCCGAGCTGACCGGCTGGCTCGCCGGGACGGACCGGCTGCCGCTCGACGAACTCTGCGACCGGCTGCTCGGCACGGCCCACCGCGGCGAGGACGACGTCGCGCTGTTGACCGTCCGGGCACGCTGAGGCGGCGCACCGGCCACTCCTGTCGTCGACCGCCCCGCGCGGGCCGTGCGGCGGGATACCCTGGGCCGGGTGAGCGCCCGTCCCCCGTACCCTCGCATCCGCCGCACCCGGGCGGCCCTGGCGGCGTCGTGCGCGGCGCTGCTGCTGGCCGTGACCGGTTGCAGCTTCGGCGAGCCGGAGCCCGATCCGGCGGGCGAGCCGCCGAACTTCCCCACCCCGTCCACCTCGCCGAGCCAGGGCGGCGCCGGCCAGCAGGTGGTGGCCACGGTGCTGGCCAAGGGGCTGCGGGTGCCGTGGGCGATCGGGTTCCTGCCCGACGGGGCCGCGCTGGTCACCGAACGCGACAGCGGCCGGATCCTGAAGGTGGGCCCGGAGTCGGGGCCGGACGGCCTGCGGGTCAGCGTGGCGCAGACCATCACCGACGTGGCGGCGGCCGGCGAGGGCGGCCTGCTCGGCATCGCCGTCTCCCCCGCCTACCAGCGGGACCGGACGCTCTTCGTCTACTACACCACCGAGCGGGACAACCGGATAGTCCGGCTCCAGCTCGGCGAGGAGCCGACCCCGATCGTCACCGGCATCCCGAAGGCGGGCGTGCATAACGGCGGCGGCCTGGGCTTCGGCCCGGACGGGCAGCTCTACGCGAGCACCGGCGACGCCGGTGACCGCCCGCGCGCCCAGGACGTCAAGAACCTGGGCGGCAAGATCCTGCGGATCACCCCGGACGGCAAGCCGGCAACCGGCAACCCGTTCCCCAACTCGCCGGTCTGGTCGCTGGGACACCGCAACGTGCAGGGCTTCGCCTGGGACGCCGCCAAGCGGATGTACGCGGTGGAGTTCGGCCAGAACACCTGGGACGAGATCAACGAGATCGTCAAGGGTAAGAACTACGGGTGGCCGCAGGTGGAGGGCCGCTCCGACGACAAGCGCTTCGTCAACCCGATCACCCAGTGGCGGACCTCCGACGCCTCCTGCTCCGGTCTGGCCGCGGTGGACCGGCTGCTGGTGACCGGGTGTCTGCGCGGCAAGCGGCTCTGGGCGGTCGAGCTGACCGACACGGGCACCGTGCTCGGCCAGCCGCGCGAGCTGCTGACCAATCGCTACGGGCGGCTGCGGGCGGTGGCCGCCGCGCCGGACGGCTCGCTCTGGGTGACCACCTCCAACCACGACGGACGGGGCGACCCGACGCCGGAGGACGACCGGATCCTCCGACTGGTCTTCGCCAACGGCGGTGCCGGACGGAGCTGACCCGGGGCCGGGACCTTCCGGCCGGCCGTCCTCAGGTTTGCCAAGATCCTTCTACGGGCAGGTCAGGATTTCACCATGGACGGGCAGCAGAACGAGGAGCACGCCACCGGGGACGGCCAGTCCCCGGCGGCCGGCCGTCGCCGCCGCTGGACGGCGCGTCGCGGCGAGCCCCGGTCCGGCTGGTTCCGCGCGCTGCGGCTGGCCGGGATCATGCTGGCGGTGGCAGCGGTCACCGTGACCGGCGTGGTGCTCGGCGTCCTCGGCGGGGGCCGGGTGGACACCGACATCGGACCGTTCCAGGCGACCCTCACCCTCACCCCGACCACCGACGGGGGCACCACCGTCGACGTCCCGCCGCTGGGCGCGCTGCTGCTGAACAGCCATGACGGGCCGACCCGGCTGACCGTCCGGCTCGGCGCGCTCGACCAGGGGCGTACCGAGGCGCTGATCGACGACCCGGCGAGCATCCAGCGGGCCAGCCAGTCCGCCGTGGAGGACGTCCGGTCCGGGGTGATGCGGCTGGGGCTGCGTACCGTCGGCGCCGCGGTGCTGGCCACCCTGCTGCTGGCCGCGTTGGTCTTCCGGGACGTGCGCCGCACCGCCTGGGCGGGCGGGTTGGCGCTGTTGGTCACCGTCGGCAGCCTGGGCGCGGCCGCGGCGAGCGTGCGCCCGCAGGCGATCGAGGAGCCACGGTACGAGGGGCTGCTGGTCAACGCGCCGGCGATCGTCGGCGACGCGCGGCGGATCGCCAACGACTACACCCGCTACGCCGAGCAGCTCCAACGGTTGGTCGGCAACGTCAGCCAGCTCTACACCACCGTGTCGGCGCTGCCGGTGCTCGAGCCCGCGCCGGACACCACCCGGGTGCTGCACGTCTCGGACATGCACCTCAACCCGACCGGTTGGCAGCTGATCCGGACGGTGGTCGAGCAGTTCGACATCGACGTGGTGATCGACACCGGGGACATCACCGACTGGGGCAGTGAGCCGGAGGCGTCGTTCGTCGGCTCGATCGGGCTGCTGCGCAAGCCGTACGTGTTCATCCGGGGTAATCACGACTCGAACCGGACCGCCGCGGCGGTGGCCCGGCAGCCGAACGCGATCGTGCTGGACAACACCACCACCACGGTCGCCGGGCTCACCATCGCCGGCATCGGCGACCCGCGGTTCACCCCGGACAAGAACACCTCCCCGGCCGGCAGCGGGCTCACCAAGCAGGTGGCCGAGCAGGTGATCGGCGTCGGCGAGCAGCTCGCCAGCACCGTACGCAGCTCGCCCCGGCCGGTGAACATCGCGCTGGTGCACGACCCGGCGTCGGCCGGCCCGCTCTCCGGCGCCTGCCCGCTGGTGCTGGCCGGGCACACCCACGCGCGGCAGGTCTCCAAGCTGCCGCAGCAGCCGGGGCAGATGCCGACCCAGCTCATGGTGGAGGGCTCCACCGGCGGCGCCGGGCTGCGCGGCCTGGAGGGCGAGAAGCCGACCCCGCTGTCGATGAGCGTGCTCTACTTCGACAACAAGGACAAACTGCTCCAGGCGTACGACGACATCACCGTGGGCGGCACCGGGCAGGCCCAGGTGAGCCTGGAGCGGCACGTGATCCAGGACCCGAAGGCCGGCGACCCGGTCCCCGTCACCCCAACCCCGACCCGCTGACCCCGCACCCCGCGGATCCGCACCCCCGCGCCCCGCCCCCGCCCCGCGCGATCATGCAGATGTGGTGGGGGACGAAGGGTGCAGATGGTCGCATAACGGGCACCACAACTGCATGATCGGCACCGAGGGGGGTGAGGGGTGTCAGCGTAGGGAGAGGGCGGCCAGGGCGGCGTTGACGATGCTGCCGGGCAACAGGTCGTGCAGCTCGTACAGCTCGGCGACGCTGCCGGACTGGCCGAACTCGTCCACCCCGAGCGGCACCGCGGGCACACCCAGCGCGGAGCCGAGCCAGGCCATCGCGTGCGAGGCCGCGTCGTGCACCGTGACCACCGGCGCCCGGTGGTCGAAGGCCGAGCGGAGCGCGCCCGGCACGCTCGGCACCGTCGCGGTGCGCACGCCCTGGCGCAGGGTGCGCTGCCAGGCCCGGTAGAGCCGGTCCAGCGAGGTGATGTCCACGACGTGCGCGGCAATGCCCTCCTCGGCCAGCTCCGCCGCCGCGGCCAGCACCTCGGGCAGCACGGCGCCCGACGCGGCCAGCTGCACCACCGGCGCGTCGACTAGGTGCGGATACGCCTGGTGGGCGTCGACCAGCCGGTACGCGCCGGCCACCACCTGCCGGCGCAGCACCGCGTCGCCCAGCCGGGCCCGGGCCGCCTCGAACGGGGCCTGGTCCAGCGGCCGGGTGCTGAGCCGGAAGTAGTACGCACCGTCCTCGGCCGGCGCGGCCGTCGCCGGCGGGGCCGCCCCGGCGGCGATCTGGCCGAGGGCGTCGCAGAGCAGCCAGTCCAGGGTGACCGCGTACGCCGGCTCGACGAAGGTCACTCCCGGCAGCTCCAGCCCGACCGAGGCGGTGATGGTCGACTGGTGCGCGCCGCCCTCGGGGGCCAGGGTGATCCCGGACGGGGTGCCGGCGACCACGAACCGCGAGCCGGAGTAGGTGCCGTAGAGGAAGGCGTCCAGCCCGCGCAGCACGAACGGGTCGTAGACCGTGCCGACCGGCAGCAGCGGCTGGCCGGAGAGATCCCAGGCGAGGCCGAGCTGACCCAGCAGCAGGAACAGGTTCATCTCCGAGATGCCCAGCTCGATGTGCTGCCCGGTCGGGCCCTCGGTCCAGCGCAGCATCCGGTCCTCGGTCCAGGAGCGCTGGGCGGTCGGGGCGAACACCCCGGTCTTGTTGATGAACCCTGCGAGGTTGGTGGAGGTGGCCACGTCGGGGGCGGTGGTCACCAGGTGCCGGCCCACCTCGGCGTCGCGGGCCAGCTCCACCAGCACCCGACCGAAGACCTCCTGGGTCGAGACCGGCTTGTTCGCGCGTACCCGGGTGCTCTCCGGGACGGTGACCCCCAGGGCCCGCTCGCGCGGCGCGCGGGCCAGCGCCTCCCGGCGCTCGCCGGCCCGGATGCCGGCCTCCGACGCCGGGTCGAGCCGGTCCCACTCGGTCTCCGGGGTCAACCCGTGCGCCGCCCGCAGCGCCTCGACCTGCTCGCTGGTGAGCAGCGCGGAGTGGTTGCGCGGATTGCCGGCGATCGGCAGTCCCCAGCCCTTCACCGTGTACGCGAACACCACGCTGGGCCGGTCGGTGACCGCGTCGCACTGGGTGTACGCGTCGAGCAGCGCCGCCAGGTCGTGCCCGCCCAGGTCGGTGACGAGCGGGCCCAGCTCGTCATCTGCGATGTCCGCCACGAACGCGCCAACCTCGGCCGGCGCGCCGTCGAGGAACTGCTTGCGCAGCGCGGGCCCGGCCAGCCCGAAGAGCGACTGGTACTGCTCGTTGGGCATCGCGTCGATCCAGTCGCGCAGCGCGGACCCGCCCGGCCGCTCGTACGCCGCGGCGAGCTTGCGGCCGTACTTGACCTCGACCACGTGCCAGCCGGCCGCCTCGAACTGACCCCGCCACTGGTTGATCCGCACCCCGGGGACCACCCGGTCCAGCGACTGGCGGTTGAAGTCGACCAGCCACATGACGTCGCCGAGACCGGTGGTGGCCGGGTCGGCGACGGCCTCCCAGATGTTGCCCTCGTCCAGCTCGGCGTCACCGATCAGCGCGATGAACCGGGACCGCGGCCGGGCGCCGAAATGCGCGTCGACGTAGCGCCGGGTGGCCGCGGCGAAGAGCGGCGCCGCCGCGCCGAGGCCCACCGAGCCGGTGGAGAAGTCGACCTCGTCGGGGTCCTTGGTGCGCGACGGGTAGGACTGCAGGCCGCCGCGGGCCCGTAGCCGGGTGAGGTAGGAGCGGTCCAGGTTGCCCAGCAGGTACTGGATGGCGTGGAACACCGGGGAGGCGTGCGGCTTGACCGCCACCCGGTCGGCGCCGTCCAGGTGCGCGAACCAGAGCGCGGTCATCGCGGTGACCAGCGAGGCGCTGGACGCCTGGTGCCCGCCGACCTTCACACCGTCGCCGGTGCTCCGGTCGTGGTTCGCCGCGTCCACGATCCGGGTGGCGAGCCAGAGCACCCGCCGCTGGATCTCGTCGAGGACGTCGAGGTCGTGCTGGTTCACGGTGGCTCCATCCGGGCGTCGCCGTTGACGCCTTCCGAGGGGGGTGCGGGGTCGCGCCGGCCGGGACGGCGAGCGGCGGAGGTGTCAGAAGGGCCCCCTCCGCCGCCCGGAGGCGTCGGAAAGGGGCCCTTGGCCGCAGGATCAGCTCTGGACGCCGAGGCGGGCCAGGATCAGTTCACGGACGGTCTTGGCGTCGGCCTGGCCACGGGTGGTCTTCATGACCGCCCCGACCAGGGCGCCGGCCGCGGCGACCTTGCCGCTGCGGACCTTCTCGGCGATGGCCGGGTTGGCGGCGATCGCCTCGTCCACCGCGGCGGTGAGCGCGCCGGTGTCCGAGACGACCTCCAGGTTCCGGTTGGTCATGATCTCGGTCGGCGAACCCTCGCCGGCGACCACGCCCTCCAGCACCGTCCGGGCCAGCTTGTCGTTGAGCTTGCCGGCGTCGACCAGGCCCTGCAGCTCGGCCACCTGGGCCGGGGTGGCCCCGATGTCGATCAGCTCCACGCCGGTCTCGTTGGCCCGCCGGGACAGCTCGCCCAGCCACCACTTGCGGGCCGCGGCCGGGCTGGCGCCGGCGGCCACAGTCTGCTCGATCAGCTCGACCGCGCCGGCGTTGAGCACCGACTGCATGTCCAGGTCGGAGAGGCCCCACTGCTCCTGAAGCCGGCGCCGGTGCACCCGGGGCAGCTCCGGCAGGGCCGCCTTCAGCTCGGCCACCCAGGCCGGGTCCGGCGCCAGCGGCACCAGGTCCGGCTCGGGGAAGTACCGGTAGTCGGTCGCGGTCTCCTTGGACCGGCCCGGGGTGGTGTCGCCGGTGTCCTCGTGGAAGTGCCGGGTCTCCTGGGTGATCCGACCGCCCGCGTCGAGCACCGACGCCTGGCGCAGCATCTCCGAACGCACCGCCCGCTCGACGGAGCGCAGCGAGTTGACGTTCTTCGTCTCCGTACGGGTGCCCCACTCCTGCCCGGGCAGGTTCAGCGACGTGTTCACGTCGCAGCGCAGCGAACCCTCCTCCATCCGGACGTCGGAGACGCCCAGCGAGCGGATCACGTCACGCAGCTCGGTGACGTAGGCGCGGGCCACCTCGGGCGCGAGCTCACCGGTGCCGGGGACCGGCTTGGTGACGATCTCGACGAGCGGGATGCCGGCCCGGTTGTAGTCGACCAGCGACTCGGTCGCGCCGTGGATCCGCCCGGTGGCGCCGCCGACGTGCAGCGTCTTGCCGGTGTCCTCCTCCAGGTGCACCCGCTCGATGCCGATCCGCACCAGCTCCCCGTTGACCTCGACGTCCAGGTAGCCGTCGAAGCAGAGCGGCTCGTCGTACTGGCTGATCTGGAAGTCCTTGGGCATGTCCGGGTAGAAGTAGTTCTTCCGGGCGAACCGGCACCACTCGGCGATGGAGCAGTTCAGCGCCAGACCGATCCGGATCGTCGCCTCGATGGCCGCCTTGTTCGCCACCGGCAGCGAGCCCGGCAGGCCCAGGCAGACCGGGCAGGTCCGGGTGTTCGGCTCGCCGCCGAAGTCGGTCGGGCAACCGCAGAACATCTTGGTGCGGGTGCCCAGCTCGACGTGGGTCTCCAGACCGATCACCGGTTCGTAGCGCGCCACGACCTCGTCGTACGCGGGCAGTGTCGTCGTCATCGGTGCTCCTGCCTCACAGTGCCGGTGGGGTGAACGTGCCGACGGCGCTCTCCAACGCGGCGGCGACCCGGTACATCCGGTCGTCGGCCATCGTCGGAGCCATCACCTGCAGACCAACCGGCAGACCGTCGGAGAGCCCGCACGGCACCGAGATGCCCGGACCGCCGTACAGGTTGGTCGGGATGGTGAACAGGTCGGCCAGGTACATCTGGTACGGGTCGGCGGTGCGCGCGCCGATCGGGAACGCCACGAACGGGGTGGTCGGCGAGATCAGCGCGTCCACCTGCTCGAACGCCGCGGTGAAGTCCCGGGTGATCAGGGTGCGGACCTTCTGCGCCTGACCGTAGTAGGCGTCGTAGTAGCCCGAGGAGAGCGCGTACGTGCCGAGCATGATGCGGCGCTTGACCTCGGGACCGAAGCCGGCCTCGCGGGTCAGCGACATGACCTCCTCCAGCGACCGGTTGCCGTCGTCGCCGACCCGCAGGCCGAACCGGACGCCGTCGAACCGGGCCAGGTTGGAGGAGCACTCGCTCGGCGCGATCAGGTAGTACGCCGGCAGCGCGTAGGTGAAGTTGGGGCAGGACACCTCGACGATCTCCGCACCCAGCTTGGTCAGCGCGTCGACCGCCTCGCGGAACGCCGCCATCACGCCCGGCTCGGCGCCCTCGCCGATGAACTCGGTCACGATGCCGAGCTTCACGCCGGTCAGGTCGCCGCTCGCGCCGAGCTTCGCCGCGGCCACCACGTCCGGCACCGGCTGCGGGATGGAGGTCGAGTCGCGCGGGTCGTGCCCGCCGATGACCTGGTGCAGCAGCGCGGCGTCCAGCACGTTGCGCGCGCACGGGCCGGGCGTGTCCAGCGACGAGGAGAACGCCACCAGGCCGTAGCGGGACGTGCCGCCGTAGGTGGGCTTCGCCCCCACGGTGCCGGTGACGGCGCCGGGCTGGCGGATCGAGCCGCCGGTGTCCGAACCGATCGCCAGCGGCGCCTCGTACGCGGCGAGGGCCGCCGCGCTGCCGCCGCCGGAGCCGCCCGGGATCCGGCTCAGGTCCCACGGGTTGTGGGTCACGCCGTACGCGGAGTATTCGGTGGAGGAGCCCATCGCGAACTCGTCCATGTTGGTCTTGCCGAGCATCACCGTGCCGGCCGCGCGCAGCCGCTCGACGATCGTCGCGTCGTACGGCGGGCGCCAGCCCTCGAGGATCTTCGAGCCGACGGTGGTCGGCACGCCCCGGGTGGCGAGCACGTCCTTGACGGCGACCGGCACGCCGGCCAGCGGGCCGAGCGGCTCGCCGGCCGCGCGGCGCTCGTCCACCGCGCGGGCCGAGGCCAGCGCGCCCTCGCCGTCGACGTGCAGGAACGCGTGCACCCGCTCGTCGACCGCGGCGATCCGGTCCAGGTGAGCCTGGGTGACCTCGACGGCGGAGGCTTCGCCGCCGGCCACCAGGCCGGCGAGCTCCGTCGCGGTCATTCTGGTCAGGTCGCTCATGAGGCCACATCCTCGGTCAGGATCCGCGGTACGCGGAACCGCTGCTCCGCCACGTCGGGTGCGCCCGACAGCGCCTCCTCGGGAGTCAGACAGGGCGTCTCGACGTCCTCGCGGAGCACGTTCGTCAGCGGCACCGAGTGCGAGGTCGGCGGGATGTCCGCCGCGGCGACCTTGCCGACCTGGGCGACCGCCTGGAGGATCACGTCGAGCTGGCCGGCGAAGGTGTCCAGCTCCTCCTCGGTGACGGCGAGCCGCGACAGGCGCGCGAGGTGCGCGACCTCCTCGCGGGAGATGGCGGCCATCGGTGCCCCCTTCATGACGGTCCTGGGTCCGGCTGTCTGCCGACCGCGCGGCGATGCGGAGTGACGCGCGGTGACCGGAGCGAGTCTATTGTTCCGCGCCGGGGCCGCGTCCCCGACTCCCCCTCCGCCCGGCAACCGGACGCATCCGGCGCTGCCGGCCGGGGCGCCCAGCGGCTTCGCCGACCACCCGGAGGGGTGGGCTAGCGGGCGTGTCGACGGCGGGCGCCCGGGTCGGGGCCGCCGGTGGGGCGCACCGGGCGGTACCGGGCCAGCCAGGTGACCAGCTCCTCGGCGGGCATCGGCCGGGCGTAGAACCAGCCCTGGGCGGCGTCGCAGCCGGCGGCGTGCAGCATCCGCCAGGTCCGCTCGTCCTCCACCCCCTCGGCGACCACCCGCAGGCCGAGCGCCCCGGCCAGCTCGATCATCGACCGGACGATCGCCGCGTCGTCGGCGTCGTCGGCCATCCCGAGCACGAAGCTGCGGTCCACCTTCACCTCGGAGAGCGGCAGTCGGCGCAGGTGTTGCAGGGACGAGTAGCCGGTGCCGAAGTCGTCCAGTGCGATCGCCACCCCGATGCGGTGCAGCCGGGAGATGGTGGCCAGCACCCGGCGGGGGTCGGCCATCAGCGCCCCCTCGGTGATCTCCAGTTGCAGCCGTCCCGGCGGTACGCCGTACCGGGCCAACCGGTCGGCGATCTGGTCGGCGATCTCGCCGGTGTGCAGGTCCCGGACGCTGACGTTGAGCGCGGCCCGCAGCCCGATGCCGGCAGCCGACCACTTGGCGAGCTGCTCCACCACGTCGTCCACCACCCGGCGGGTGAGCAGCCGCATCACCGCGCTCTGCTCGGCGACCTTGATCAGCTCTTCGGGGTCGACCATCCCGCGCCGCGGGTGCCGCCAGCGCAGCAGCGCCTCGACCCCCACCACCTCGCCGGTGGCGATGGCGATCTGCGGCTGGTAGTACATGGTGATCTCGCCCGCGTCGGCGCCCGGGTCGGTCTCCGCGTCCCGCCCGCCGGAGCGCCCCCGGTGCGGGCGGTCGCCGTTGACCCGGGCCGGCACGCCCGCTCCGGGTCGGTCCTGCCCGGGCCGCACGCCCGCTCGCCCGACCTCGGCGGCGGAGTCGAATCCGGCACCCGCCGGCCCGCCCGAGTCCGTCCCGGCATCCGACTCCGTCGACGGCGCGTCGCCGGTTCGGCGCTCGACGGTTCCGCCCCGGCCGACGGCCGTTCGCCGGTCGATGACCGATCCCCGATCGACCACCGCCGTGACCGGCCGGCCGGCGCGCCGACGGGTCGGGTCGGCCCCGGCCACGATCCGGCTGATCAGCTCGTCGTCGGGTACCACCTCGGGTCGCGGGCCGCGACGGCGCAGCCGCCACCGGGCGAACCGGCTGCCCTCCGGCGTGGCGGCGACGGCCGTCGTGCCGGCGCTGTCGCCGGCGAGCGCGGCGCCAGCGGCACCCGCATCGCCGCCGCCACCGCCGCTGTCCTCGGAAGCGGCGAGCAGAACGGCGGGGGTGTCGTCGTCGGGGGCGGCGAGCGCGGCACCGTCCCCGCCGCGTGCCCCACCCGGTGTCTCGGCGACCGGGCGCGCCGAGCCCGGCCCGGGTGTCTCCGCGACCGCCGACCGGGCCTGGCCCGGAGCATCGGCCTCCGCACCGACGGCGGGGTCGTCGAGGGACGGACCGGCATCGAGTACGCGGCGCAGGTCAGCGAGGAGACCGAGCCGCTCGGCGGAGTTGTGGTCGGACTCCGCGGCGTAGACGGCGACGGTGTCGTTGCGGTGCTTGGCGTCGTACATCGCCACATCGGCGTGGCGCATCAGGGTGGCGAAGTCCTCGCCGTGCTCGGGGAAGAGCGCGATGCCGATCGACCCGCCGACGTCCAGCGGCAACCCGTCCAGCGGCACCGGCTCGGCCAGCGCCCGCACCACCCGGTCGGCCAGGTCGCGGGCCTCGGCGACGTCCAGCAGGCCGGTCATCACGATGGCGAACTCGTCCCCGCCGAGCCGGGCGACCATGTCCCGACCGTCCACCACGGCGGTCAGCCGCTGGCTGACCTCGACCAGCAGCCGGTCGCCCACCGCGTGCCCGAGCGCGTCGTTGACGTTCTTGAACCGGTCCAGGTCGATCAGGAGCAGCGCCAGGTGCCCGTCGGGCTCGCCACGCCCCGATCGTTCGGCGTGCAGGTGCACCTGCTCGGCGACCTCGGCCAGCAGCGCCTTGCGGTTCGGCAGGCCGGTGAGCGGGTCGAGGGAGGCGAGCTGCTGCTGCTCGACGGTGAGCCGGGCCATCCGGTAGACGGCGAAGAGCGGCACCAGCACCAGCGGGATCAGCGCCGCGCTGGTGCGGGCCGCCGCGACCAGCACCGGCGCGAGCAGCAGCAGCGACCCGGTGGAGAGCAGCTCGAACGCCAGCCCCTGGCGGAAGCTCGGCCACCACCGGTCGCCGAAGCGGAGCCGGACGGCCGCGCTGACCAGCCCGTAGTTGACCACGAACCAGGCCACCGTCGCGCCGGCGACCGCCAGCACGTCGGAGGAGTGCAGCGCACCGCCGGCGAAGATGGTGCCCGGCCCGAGCCGGGTGATCGCGTACGCGGCGGCGAGGGCGCAGGCGTACTGGCCGACGTTGAACGCAGTGCGCCAGGCGGCGTGCCGCAGTCGCCAGCCGGAGACGATCACGGCCACCGCCTGCACCGCCACCGCCGGGCCCAGACCCCACCCGAGCAGGATGGCGAAGGTGAAGCAGGTGGACGGGAAGACCGCCGAGGACTGCCGCCGGCCCGGCGGGACGAAGGGCCGGGCGTCACAGACGACGGCCAGGGCCGCCATCGTCCAGAACGCCACCGGCAGGTCGGGCAGCTGATCCGGCAGCGTCGCGAGTGGACCGGCGGAGAAGAGCAGCGCCAGCGCCAGGACCGCGCCGATGAAGGCGGTGAACGGCCCCAGCCGCCCGGGCGGGATGAGGTTGCGCGGATCGGCGACCTCCATCACACCTCCCGGAAAGCGGTCGGCGCGCCCGTTCACGCGCCGTGCACCAATGAAACGCCCTCGGTGCCGGGTTTCCCGGTATGACAGTCACGAATCGGTCGTAGTCGTAATTAAGTTGGTATACGCGGTCAGCCGGCCTGCCGGAGGCCGACAGCCGCGCGGTCAGCCGGCGGCGCCACCCACCGGCCGGCCGTCAGTCCTCGACGCGGGCGACCTCGCGGGCGGCCTCCGGGCCGGCGTCGAGCAGCCTGCGGAAGCCGTCCTCGTCGAGCACCGGCACCTTGAGGCTGGTCGCCTTGTCCGCCTTGGACCCCGGGTTGTCGCCCACCACCACGAAGCCGGTCTTCTTGGAGACCGAACCGCTCACCTTGCCGCCTCGGCTCTGCACCGCCTCGGCTGCCTGGTCGCGGGAGAACCCGGCGAGTGTCCCGGTGACCACCACGGTGATCCCCTCCAGAGGTCGGGGGCCCTCGTCGACCGCCTCCTCCGCCATCCGTACGCCGGCCTCGCCCCACTTGCGGACGACCTCGCGGTGCCAGTCCACCGCGAACCACTCACGGATGCTCGCGGCGATGGTCGGGCCGACCCCGTCGACCGAGGCGAGCTCCTCCTCGCTGGCCTTGTCGATCGCGTCGATGGACCGGAAGTGCCGGGCGAGCGCCTGCGCCGCGGTCGGGCCCACGTGCCGGATGGAGAGCGCCACCAGCACCCGCCACAGGTCCCGCTCCCTGGCCACGGCGAGGTTGTCGAGCAGCTTGGCGGCGTTGCTGCCCAGGCTGCCGTCCTTGTTGACGAAGAACGGGGACCGGCGCAGCTGCTCGGCGTCGAGCAGGAAGAGGTCGCCCTCGTCCTGGATGATCTCGGCGTCGAGCAGCGCCGCGGCGCCCTTGTAGCCGAGCACCTCGATGTCGAATGCGCCACGGCCGGCGAGGTGGAAGACCCGCTCGCGCAGCTGGGCCGGGCAGCTGCGGGTGTTGGGGCAGCGGATGTCGACGTCGCCCTCCTTGGCGGGGGCGAGTGGCGTGCCGCAGGCCGGGCAGTTGGTCGGCATCACGAACGGCCGGGCGTCGGCCGGCCGCAGGTCGACCACCGGGCCGAGCACCTCGGGGATCACGTCGCCGGCCTTGCGCAGCACCACGGTGTCGCCGATCAGCACGCCCTTGCGCTCGACCTCGCGGGCGTTGTGCAGGGTGGCCAGCGCCACCGTGGAACCGGCCACCCGCACCGGTTCGAGCACCGCGAACGGAGTGACCCGCCCGGTACGCCCGACGTTGACGTCGATGTCGAGCAGCTTGGTGGTGACTTCCTCCGGCGGGTATTTGAAGGCGATCGCCCAGCGCGGGGCCCGGCTGGTCGAGCCGAGCCGGCCCTGGATGGAGACCGGGTCGACCTTGACCACCACGCCGTCGATCTCGTGCTCGACGTCGTGCCGGTGCTCGGCGTAGTGGGCGATGTAGTCGGCGACGCCGCCGAGGTCGGGCACCACCCGCCAACGGTCGCTGGTCGGCAGACCCCACGCCTTGAGCGCCGCGTAGGACTCGGACTGGGCCACCGGCTGGAAGCCGCGCCGGGCGCCGATGCCGTGCACCACCAGGCGCAGCGGTCGGGACGCGGTGACCCGCGGATCCTTCTGCCGCAGGCTGCCGGCGGCCGCGTTGCGCGGGTTGGCGAAGGGCGCCTTGCCCTGCTCGACCAGGCCGGCGTTGAGGTCGGCGAAGGCGGCCACCGGGAAGTAGATCTCGCCCCGGACCTCGAGCAGCTCGGGCACGTCGGGGAACTCGGCCGACGGGGCGAGCTGACCCGGCACGTCGCGGATGCTGCGCACGTTGGCGGTGACGTCCTCGCCGGTGCGGCCGTCGCCGCGGGTGGCGGCCCGAACCAGCCGACCCTTCTCGTAGGTGAGGTTGATGGCCAGGCCGTCCACCTTGAGCTCGCACAGGTAGGGCACCGGCCCGCCAGCGTCGCGCTCGACCCGCTCGGCCCAGGCCGCCAGTTCCTCGTCGGCGAATGCGTTGTCGAGGGAGAGCATCCGCTCGGCGTGGGTGACCGGGGTGAAGTCGGTGGAGAAGGTGCCACCGACCCGCTGGGTGGGCGAGTCGGGCGTGCGCAGTGCCGGGAACTCCGCCTCCAGCGCCTCCAGCTCACGCAGCTGGCGGTCGAACTCGGCGTCGGAGATCGTGGGCGCGTCGAGCACGTAGTAGCGGTATTGGTGCTCGGTCAGCTCGCGGCTGAGCGTGGTGTGCCGCTCACGCGCCTGCGGGGTCGGCTCGCCACCCGCCGCCGCCTCCTGCGCCGGGCTGACCTGCTGGCCGATCTGCTCCTCGGACACGCCGCCACCTTCGGACACGCTCTGACCTCCCCTGATCACGCTACTCCGGCACGGTATCGGGCCGGTGGGACAATCCGCCGCCCACCCACCGCACCCGTAGGCCGCATCCCGCCATCCACCGCACCGCTGCATCCGCCGCGCTCGCATCGACCGCACCCGTAGGCCGCATTCCGCCATCCACCGCACCGCTGCATCCGCTGCACCCGGGTATCCGCCGCGCCCCGGCACGCCGCCGCGTAGCGCCAGCCGGGCGGTGGGCCGGGCGGCGTGCGAGGATCGCCGCACCGCGCCGGGCGGCAGGCGAGAGGCAGGGGTACGGATGCCGGAATGGTTGCTCTGGGCGGCCGCGATCGTGCTGGCCGTGGCGGCCGGCTGGGCCTGGCAGGACCGGCGGCAGCGGACCGCCCGCCGGGACGCGACCCGGAACCGGCCGGCCGGGCGCTCCGCCCCGACCCGTGGACCCGGCCGGGCGGGCGCGCCACCCCGGCCTCGCGCCGCCGACCGGGCACCCGCCGGTGCGCCCCGCCCCGGCGAGATCTGGTGGGCCGACGTCCCGTACGCCAACGGCAGCGGCGCGAAGGTGCGCCCGTGCCTGGTGCTACGCGCCGACGCCCGCGGCGCCGACGTCTTCAAGATCACCAGTCAGGACAAGAGCGACCGCGACGACCACGTGCCGATCCCGACCCGCGACTGGAATCCGGACGCCGACCACGACAGCTACCTCGACCTGAGCGACCCGATCCGGGTGGCCCTACCGGCCTTCGAGGACCGCGCCGGTGACTGCGATCCGGCCCTCTGGCGCCGCCTCCGCGCCCTGCCCCACCTCTCCCCCTAGACCGCCCTCTGCTCCCAGCCGTCGAGCGGTCGGCCGCTCGCGTCCCCAGGCGGCCAGCGGCTCGAGTGCGTCGTTGAGGCGCTTGCCGTCCTCGGTCAGCGAGTACTCGACGCGGGGCGGCACCTCGTCGTAGGAGACGCGGTGCACGACGCGGTCCGATTCCAGCTCACGTAGGTGAGAGGCCAGCACCTTCTCGGTGATCCCCGGAAGCAGCCGACGCAGCTCGCCGAAGCGGCGGTAGGGGTGCTCGTGGAGCGCCCAGAGGATCAGCACCTTCCACTTGCCGCCGATCACCTCCATCGCGGCGTCGATCCCGCAGGCGTGTCCGTCTGGCGCGCCCGGCCGGTTCAGCGTCGTCATGCCCCACCTTCCGACGTGCTCGCTCACCCCGGGGTAACCACCCACTCCGAAGTGCGTACTTGATCACCTCCGGGCCGGTGACCAGCCTAATCGGCATGGCACAGAACACCGTTGAGAAGACCTCCGTCACGATGCTGGGCCTCGGCGCGATGGGCGCCGCGCTGGCCCGTACCTGGCTTGCCGCCGGCCACCCGCTCACCGTCTGGAACCGCACCCCGGCCCGCGCCGCGGCGCTCGCCGTCGAGGGAGCGAGGGTGGCGGACAGCGCCGCTGAGGCGGTCGCAGCGAACACCCTGGTCGTCGTATGTCTCTTGGACGACACCTCGGTCGACGAGGTGCTCGCTGACACCGACCTGGCCGGCAGGGACCTGGTCAACCTGACCACCAGCACCCCTGCCCAGGCCCGCGCCCGCGCCGAGTGGGCCGGCGAGCGCGGCGCCCGCTATCTGGACGGCGGGATCATGGCTGTCCCTCCGATGATCGGCGTGCCGGAAGCCGGCGGCTACGTCTTCTACAGCGGCTCGCGGGAGCTGTTCGAGCGGCACCAGGAGACATTGGGCGTCCCGGTCGGCACCACCTACGTCGGCGAGGACGCGGGCTTCGCAGCCCTGCACGACGTGGCCCTGCTCAGCGCCATGTACGGGATGTTCGCCGGAACCTCGCACGCCTTCGCCCTGATCCGCAAGGAGGACATCGACCCCGCGTCGCTCGCCCCGCTGCTCGCCGACTGGCTCGTCGCGATGGCCCCGGCAGTTCACCAGACCGCCGAGCAGTTGCGCAGCGGCGACTACACCAAGGGTGTCGTCTCCAATCTCGCCATGCAGGTGGCCGGCACGCCGACCTTCCTGAGCACCGCCGAGCAGCAAGGGGTCAGCCCGGAACTGCTCAGCCCTTACTTCGAGCTGATGCGCCGCCGCCTGGCCGAGGGCAGTGGCGAGGAGGATCTGACGGGCGTGATCGACCTGCTGGTGCACTGACCGGCCGCTCGCCGCTCGCCCCCCGCTCCGGCCCCGGTGATCAAGAGGTTCGCGTCACCGGGGCGGGCCGATCTGACTCAGATCTCTTGATCACCGCGACGGGTCGCGGGCGGGGGTGGTGAGGGTGGTCAGCTGGTCGGCGTACTCGATCTGGGTGGCCCAGTGGGCGGGCCAGGCGGGCATGCCGGCGGCGGCGCCGACGAACGCGCCGGCGAGGGCGGCGATGGAGTCGGAGTCGCCCCCGGTGGTGGCACCCCGGGCCAGCGCACCGACCGGGTCGTCGGCGTGCCGCAGCGCGCAGTACAGGGCGGTGGCCAGCGCCTCCTCGGCCACCCAGCCCTCGCCGGTCAGCCGGCACGGGTCGCCACCGTCGTCGGGGCGGGCCAGCGCCTCGGCCAGCCGGTCGAGCGCGACGAGGCACTCGTCCCAGCCCGCCGCGATGAACTCCGCCGGGCTCGTCGCCCCGGTGCGCTGCCACAGATCGCCGAGCCAGTCGGCGCGGTAGACGGTCCGCTGCTCCCGGGTCCGGTCGGCGAGCAGCGCCGGCAGCTCGGCGAGCGCGACGCCGTCGAGCAGCACCCGCACCGCGTACGCGGTGAGCTCGCTGGCCGCCAACCCGGTCGGGTGCCCGTGGGTCAGGCCGGCCTGGAGCTGGGCGAGCCCGGCGAGAGTGTCGACGTCGACGTCGAGCAGCCCGACCGGGGTGACCCGCATGTTCGCCCCGCAACCCTTCGAGCCGGCGACGGTGGCCTCCTGCCAGCGCAACCCGCGCCCCAGCTCGCCGCAGGCGCGCAGGCAGGTCACGCCGGGAGCTCGGTTGTTCTCCGGACTGGCCGCCCAGTCCAGGAAGCGTCGCCGCAGCAGCGGCTCGACCGCCTGCGGGGTCAGCGCCGGGGCCTCCCGCAACGCCCAACCGACCGCCAACGCCATCTGGGTGTCGTCGGTGACCAGCGCCGGATCTCCGACGAGCTCGCGCGGGCCGGCCGGGCCGTAGCGGTGGACGATCTCGGCGACGGGAAGGAACTCGGTCTCCTTGCCGAGCGCGTCACCGTAGGCAAGGCCGAAGAGCGAGCCGGCAGCCCGGCAGAGCGACGAGTCGATCACGCCTGTGATCATGCCCGCCGGCCGCCACCCCGGCCAGGCGCGCCGACCCGCCGGCGGCCCGGGCTCAGTCCCAGCAGAGGCAGAACGGGTGGCCGGCGGGGTCGGCGTAGACCCGGAAACCCTCGCCCTCACCGGGGAGCCGCCGGGCACCGAGCGCCAGCGCGGCCTTCTCGGCGGCCTCGATGTCGTCGACCGTGACGTCGAGGTGGAACTGCTGCGGACGCTCCGGATCGGGCCAGGCCGGCGCTCGCAGGTTGAGCGCCTTCTGGAACGCCAGCCGCGGCTGGTGCCCCGGCCGGCCGCCGAGCACCACCCAGTCGTCGCCGTCGGAGTTGTCCTCGATCAGGTCGAGGCCGAGCAGCTCCGCGTAGAACGCGGCGAGGGCCCGCGGATCCGGGCAGTCGATCACCGTTGAACGCAACTGTCCAATCATGGTGGTGACTCTGCCCCGAGGGTACGACGAGAAACCTCAGTCCTCGGCGAGCCGCCGCCCGGCGTCGCGGCACGCGGCGAGCACGGCCCGGGCGTACGCCGGGGTGGCGCCGGCCAGCCCGCACGCCGGGGTCACCACGACCTGCTCCGCGAGGCGCGAGCGCGGGAAGCCGAGCCGGTCCCAGAGCTGGCGTACCCGCTGCGCCACCTCGGCCGAGGTCGGCGCGCGACCGGTCGACGGCGGGCTGGTGGGCGCGGCGCCGGCCAGCAGCCCGAGCCCGGCGTCGATCGCCTCGCCGAGCGGGTCCAGGTCGGTGACGAGCGCCAGGTCGAGGGCGACCCCGACGGCGCCGGTGGAGCGGATCAGCTCGATCGGCACGTCCGACGCGCAGCAGTGCACCACGGTCGGTACCCCGACCCCCTCGACGACCGAGCGCAGCAGCGCCGCGGCGTCCTCCGACTGCACCGCCCGGTAGACGCCGAGGCCGCTCTCGGTGGGCACCCGCCCGGCCAGCACCGTCGGTAGCGACGGCTCGTCGAGCTGGAGCAGCACCGAGGCCCGCGGCAGCCGGCGGGCCACCGCCGCGAGGTGCCCGCGCAGCCCTTCGGTGAGCGACCCGGCGAGGTCACGGACCGCCCCCGGATCGCGCAGGAGCCGGCCGCCGATCGGCAGCTCCACGGCCGCGGCCAGGGTGTACGGCCCGGCGGCCTGCACCTTGATCGGGCCGGCGTACTCCTCGGCCTGCTCGGCGAGCTGGTCGAGGTCGCGCTCCATCAGGTCCCGGGCGCGGCGCAGGTCGCGGCCGGGGCGCGGGGCGATCCGCCAGCGGGCCGCGTACAACTCCACCGGCAGCTCGACCAGCAGGCCGGCACTGCGGCCGATCAGGTCGGCGCCCGGGCCGCGCGCCGGCAGCTCCGGCAGGTGGGGCAGGGCGGGGAGTTCACCGAGGACGATCCGCTGCGCCTCGGCGATGTCGGTGCCGGGAAGCGAGCCGATACCGGTCGCCGCGCCGGCCGGCCACGGCCATGCCTGATCTGTCACTGCCGCAGGGTATCGGGTGGGCGGCCGGCCGGGGCCGGGGCCGGGCCCGCGAGCGCGCCGCCGCGGTTCAGCCGGTGATGGTGGCGGAGCCGAGCACCACGTCACCGGCCGGGTCGGGCCGGTAGGCCACCACGGCCTGGCCGGCGGCGACGCCCCGGACCGGCCGGCGCAGCTCGGCGTGCAGGGTGTCGCCGCCGAGCGCCACGGTGGCGGGCACCACGTCGCCGTGGGCGCGCAGCTGCACCTCGCACTCGACCGGCGCGGCCGGGTGCGGGCCGCCGGTCCAGACCGGGCGCTCGGCGCGGACCTGGGACACCTCCAACGCCTCGGCCGGGCCGACGGTCACCGTGTTGGTCTTCGGCGTGATGGAGAGCACGTAGCGGGGTCGGCCGTCCGGGGCCGGCCGGTCCAGGTGCAGGCCGCGCCGCTGGCCGACGGTGTAGGCGTACGCGCCGGTGTGGCTGCCGACCACCGCGCCGGTGCTCGCGTCGACCACCTCGCCGGGCGCCTCACCCAGCCGCCCGGCGAGGAACGCCCGGGTGTCGCCGTCGGCGATGAAGCAGATGTCGTGCGAGTCCGGCTTGTCGGCGACGGCCAGCCCCCGGCGGGCGGCCTCGGCGCGGACCTCCGCCTTGGTCGAGTCGCCGAGCGGGAAGACCGACCGGTCCAGCTGCGCGCGGGTGAGCACGGCGAGCACGTACGACTGGTCCTTGGCGATGTCGACGCTGCGGCGCAGCAGGCCGTCCGGGCCGAGCCGGGCGTGGTGCCCGGTGACGACGGCGTCGAACCCGAGGGCCACCGCGCGGTCCAGCACCGCCGCGAACTTGATCTTCTCGTTGCACCGCAGGCAGGGATTCGGGGTACGGCCCGCCGCGTACTCGGCGACGAAGTCGTCCACCACGTCGGCGTGGAACCGCTCGGCCATGTCCCAGACGTAGAACGGGATGCCGATCACGTCGGCGGCCCGCCGGGCGTCCCGGGAGTCTTCCAGCGTGCAGCAGCCGCGCGCCCCGGTGCGGTAGGTCTGCGGGTTGCGCGCGAGCGCCAGGTGCACGCCGGTCACGTCGTGCCCGGCCTCGACGGCTCGCGCCGCCGCGACCGCCGAATCCACCCCGCCGGACATCGCCGCCAAGACCCTCACCAGCCACACTCCCTTCCGCCCCACAACCCTATCCGCCCCGCCCGCGACCCCTCATCCACGCGCCACCCGTCCCGCCACCCGGTCCGCCGATCATGCAGTTCTGGTGGCGGACAAGGTGTTCTTACCGGGGCGGAACGGGCACCACAACTGCATGATCGACGCAGTGGTGGGGTGATGCAGCGGTGGGCGGGTTCAGGGGCGGGGGGTGCGGTAGGAGGCGGCGCGGCGGGCCCGGTCGACGGCGGCGGGAAGTGCGGCGATGAGCGCGTCCACGTCCGCCGTGGTGGAGGTGTGGCCGAGGGTGAAGCGCAGGGACGAGCGGGCCCGGTCGTCGTCGGCGCCCATCGCCAGCAGCACGTGCGACGGCTGGGCGACGCCGGCCGAGCAGGCGGACCCGGTGGAGCAGGCGATGCCCTGGGCGTCGAGGAGCAGCAGCAGGGCGTCGCCCTCGCAGCCGGGGAAGGAGAAGTGCGCGTTGCCGGACAGCCGGTCGGCCGGATCGCCGTTGTAGATCACCTCGGGCACCGCCTGGCGGACCCGTTCGATCAGGTCGTCGCGGAGCGCGGCGACCCGGGCCGCGTACTCCTGCTGGCCCTTGACCGCCGTCTCGACGGCGACCGCGAAGGCCACGATGCCGGCCGTGTCGAGCGTGCCCGAGCGGACGTCGCGCTCCTGGCCGCCGCCGTGCAGCAGCGGGGTCGCCGCGACGTCCCGGCCGAGCAGCAGGGCGCCGACACCGATCGGGCCGCCGAGCTTGTGCCCGGTCACGGTCAGCGCGGCCGCGCCGCTGGCGGCGAAGTCCACCGGCACCTGGCCGACCGCCTGGATCGCGTCGGTGTGGAACGGCACGCCGTACTCGGCGGCGACCGCGGCCAGCTCGCTCACCGGCTGGACGGTGCCGACCTCGTTGTTGGCCCACATCGCGGTGACCAGAGCGACCTGGTCGGCGTGCGCCACCAACTCGGCGCGCAGCGCGTCCGGGTCCAGCCGGCCGGCACCGTCCACTGGCAGCCAGCCGACCTCGGCGCCCTCGTGCGCGGCGAGCCAGTCGACCGAATCCAGCACCGCGTGGTGCTCGACGGAGCTGGAGACCACCCGGCGGCGGGCGTCGTCGGCCGTCCGGCGGGCCCAGAAGATGCCCTTGACCGCGAGGTTGTCGCTCTCCGTCCCGCCGCCCGTGAAGATCACTTCGGACGGCCGGGCGCCGAGCGCGGCAGCCACCCGTTCCCGGGACTCCTCGACCCGGCGACGGGCGCGCCGGCCGGCCGCGTGCAGCGACGACGCGTTGCCGACCTCGCGGGCGGTGGCGACGTACGCCTCCAGTGCCTCGTCGAGCATGGGGGTGGTCGCCGCGTGATCCAGGTAAGCCATCACCGTTCAGCCTACGGCCGGGCGGTGGGCGCCCGACGGCCGAGGGCACCGTCGGAGAGCGGGATGGACCGGGCCGAGGATCTCGCCCACCTCGCACGGCCGGCGATGAATGCCCGGGACGTGCCGGGGTACTAGGGGGCGCGGGCGATTCATGTCGGATAGCACGGCCCGCGGTGCCACCGATCGCCGCGGCTAAGGCATACTCGGTTGTCGACGTCTTCCGCCGAGCGACACAGCCTGCCTCCTGCGGCGACCGCACGCCCAGGGGGCACCCTGACGGGCTGATCGGCGGGCCGGCTCAGCTCCCCGGCCCGCCGATCAGCTCCCTCACCGGCCGTTCCCGCAGCACACGCACGACGAGTGGCCACCCGGCATCGGATGGCCACTCGTGGTGTCTGCGGCCCGGGGGCGACGACCGCCGCCCCCGGAAACCGCGTCACTTGCGCTTGCGGATCTCCTCCGCGGCCTGCGGGACGACCTTGAACAGGTCGCCCACCACACCGAAGTCGGCCAGCTCGAAGATCGGCGCCTCGGCGTCCTTGTTCACCGCGACGATGGTCTTCGAGGTCTGCATGCCGGCCCGGTGCTGGATCGCCCCGGAGATGCCGAGCGCGACGTAGAGCTGCGGGGAGACGGTCTTGCCGGTCTGCCCGACCTGGAACTGGTGCGGGTAGAAGCCGGAGTCGACTGCCGCCCGGGACGCGCCGACCGCACCGCCGAGCAGGTCGGCGATCTCCTCGACCAGCTTGAAGTTGTCGGCGTTGCCGACGCCGCGACCGCCGGAGACGACCACCGACGCCTCGGTCAGCTCGGGCCGGGAGCCCTTCTGCTCGGCGACCCGCTCCACCACCTTGGCCAGCTTGTCGGTGTCGGCCACGGTGACGCTGAGCTGCTCGACCGCCGGGGTCGCGGCGGCCGGCACCGGGTTCACCGAGTTCGGCCGGAGGGTGACCAGGGGCAGGCCACGGGTGACCTTGCTCTTGACGATGGTGGAGCCGGCGAAGGCGACCTGGGTGGCGGTGCCGTCGGCGGCCAGGGCCACCACGTCGGTCAGGATGCCGTTGTCCAGCTTGACCGCCAGCCGGGCGGCGATCTCCTTGCCCTCCTGGGAGGAGGCGAGCAGCACGGCCGCGGGCTGGACCCGCTTGACCAGCTCGGCCAGCACGGTGGCCTTCGGCGCCACCAGGTAGCCGTCGATCTCCTCGCCCTCGGCGGCGTAGATCTTCTCCGCGCCGTACTCGCCGAGCTTGCCGCTCAGCGCCTCGGCCGCGCCGGACCCGCCGAGCACCACGGCGCTGGGCGTGCCCAGCTCGCGGGCGAGGGTGAGCATCTCCAGGGTGACCTTCTTGACGCCGAATTCCCGAGTGGCTTCGACGACGACGAGAACCTCAGACATGTCCAGACCTCTCACACGAACTTCTCGGTGGCGAGGAACTCGACCAGCTTGACGCCGCCCTCGCCCTCGTCGGTGACCTTCTCGCCGCCGGAGCGCGGCGGGCGCTTGGCGTGCTCCAGCACGGCGCTGGTCGCGCCGTCGAAGCCGACCTCGCTCGGGGCGACACCGAGGTCACCCAGGGAGAGGGTCTGCACCGGCTTCTTCTTGGCTGCCATGATGCCCTTGAAGGACGGGTAGCGCGGCTCGTTGATGGTGTCCCAGACGGAGACCACGGCGGGAGTCGCGGCGGTGACCACCTCGTAGCCCTCCTCGGTCTGCCGCTCGACGGTGAGCGTGCCGCCGTCGACGGTGAGCTTGCGGGCGCCGGTCAGCGCCGCCACGCCCAGCCGCTCGGCGATCATGTGCGGCAGGACCTGCACCCGACCGTCGGTGGACTCGGCGCCGCAGATGACCAGGTCCGCGTTGAGGGTGCCCAGCGCGGCGGCGAGCACCTTCGAGGTCGTCACGGCGCAGGAGCCGTGCAGGGCGTCGTCCACGACGTGCACGGCCTTGTCCGGGCCCATGGAGAGCGCCTTGCGGATCGACTCGGTCGCCCGGTCCGGACCCATGGTCAGGATGGTGACCTCACCGCCGTGCGCTTCCTTGATCTTCAACGCCTCTTCGATGGCGTACTCGTCCATCTCGTTGATGACGTTGTTCGCCGAACCGCGGTCGACGGTGTTGTCGTCACTGCGCAGGTTGCGGTCCGCGCCCGAATCAGGCACCTGCTTGACGAGTACGACGATGTTCATCGCGCTTCGACGACCCTCCTGTGTGGTGTTGCGATCGCTCGCCCGGTGGGCGCAGCCTCGCCTGTCAGTTGACGCCCGGTCAACCGCGAGCTGCTGTGCAGTTGCCCACGAAGGCCATGTTACCTGCCAGTAGGTTCGGCCTCCCGGGCACTCGGAGTGACACAGCTCACCGCGCCGCCTCCGTCTGGGTAAAGTTGCATATCGGGAGGTATGGGGACATGTTGGATAACGGGCACCGATCGGGGAGGGGCCCTGGCCGGCTGGCCGGTCGCTCCGACGTCTGCCGCCGACCGCCGTCCGACACCTACCGCTGTGCCTGCGGGCGGGTGCGGGACCGCTGCGTCCGGGCCACCGTCCGGGCGCTCTGGTCGCCGGCGCGCCGGGTGCCCGCGCCGGCCGCCGGACTCAGGCCGGCTCGGCCAACGCCGCCCTGATCCGCTCGATCACCGCCGCCTCGGCGGGGGCGACTCCGGCGTGCGCCCGGGCCACCCGGTCGGCCGCGGCCAGCACCACCGACCGGTACGCCGCCACCTCCGCCGGTGACTTCTCGTGCAGGATCCGCAGCGCCCGGGTGAGCGCCGGCAGCACCGTCGACTCGATCTCCAGGGCCGAGTCGCGGGGCAGCTTCGGCAGCGGGCCGGTGGTGAGCGCCTCCTTGACCATGCCGCTCGCGTCGGCGAACGCCCCGGACGCGGCCGCGCTCTCCCTGAGCACCGACAGCATCCCCGGGTCGGCGTTCGAGACCAGGAAGACCGCGCCGAACGCCCCCGTCTTCAGCGTCAGCCGCTCCTCGTCCGTCAACCGCTGCTCCACGATCACGGAGTGTAGACGTACGGGGTGGTCGTGGTGACCGGGACGAACCCAAGCCGCTGAAGGATCGGGCGGCTGTCGTCGGACGCGTCGACCTGCAACAGGGTGTGTCCCCGCTGGTCGGCGAGCCGGGCCCGGTAGGTCACCAGCGCCCGGTAGATCCCCCGGCGCCGCCACTGGGCCAGCGTCGATCCGCCCCAGAGCGAGGCGAAGCCGGTGGCCGGCAGGTAGCGGACCCAGCCGGCACTCACCACCGTCCCCTCCGCCTCGGCCACCACGACGGTGATCGAGTGCGGGTCGGTGGCAATCTCCCGGCCCAGCGCGTCCGCGAGATGGCTCCGGTCGGCCTGCCAGACCGCCTCCTCCATCGCCACGATCCGCTCCAGGTCCGCCCGGGCGGTCACCTCCCGCAGGCGTACCCCCTCCGGCACCACCGGGAGCATGGCGGCCAGCGGCGCGACCGGGCCGATCACCACGGTCTCCCGCTCCTCCGGCACGAACCCGGCGGCCCGCAACCGATCGGGCAGGTCGGCCGGCTCGTCGTGCCCGGCGAGCTTCCACTCCACCGCCTCGCCGCGCTGCCGGAACAGCTCCACCTGCCGCGCGATCAGCTCGTCCAGCGCGGCGCCGGTCAGCCCACCCAGGTCCTGGTAGGTGAGGAAACCACGGCGGTCGAGCCCGAGCACCCGGTGCAGCGGCCCGTCGCGCTCGACGGTCACCCCGGCCGGCAACGGGTCGGGCAGCTCCGGCCGCAGCTGGGTGTCGTACGCGGTGCGCAGGGTGGCCACATCAAGATCCGTCATCGCTTCAGGCTACGACCGGGCGCCAGCGGATAATGGGCGACGTGTGGGAGTCGATCAGGCGCTGGTTCGACCCGCGGGAGCTGCGCTCGGTCGGCAACACCCCGGACTACCGGTTCTCGCTGGCCAACGAGCGGACCTTCCTCGCCTGGCTGCGTACCGCTCTGGCGCTGGTCGCCGGCGGGCTGGCCGCGGCCCAGTTCCTGCCGCCGCTGCCTCTGCGGCACCTGCGTGAGGCGATGGCGATCGCGTTGCTGCTGCTCGGCGGCGCGGTCGCGATCCGCGCGGTCGACCACTGGGCGCGTACCGAACGGGCCATCCGGCTCGGTGAGGAGCTGCCCGCCTCCCGGTTCCCGGCGGTGCTCGCCCTCGCCGTGGGCCTCGGTGCCCTGCTGCTGGTGATCGCGGTGCTGCTGCGAGCCGTCGGCGGACGGTGAGCCGGGCACCCCGGCCGCCGGGCCCGGTGCCCGGCCCGGAGCCACCGTCCGGCCCGACAGGCAGGCCGGGCCGGGGCGCCGCAGGCCGGCCGCTGCCCGACCCCGGGCTGCAACCGGAGCGGACCCGGCTGGCCTGGCGGCGTACCGGGCTCTCGGTGACCGTGGTGACCGTGCTGGCCCTCCGGATAGCCCTCGCCAGCGATTTCGACGGCGCGCTGCTCGCCGCCCTCACCGTGCTGACCTCGGGCGGGCTCCTGCTGCTCTGCTGGCGGCGGGGCACCGGGACCGGACCGGCGCGCAGCGGTGGGCGGACCCTGCCGCTGGCCGGCGTGGGCACGGCGGTGCTGGCCCTGCTGGCCGTGCTGGTGATGCTGCGCGGGGTGTGGTGACCGGACCGGGTGCGCGATGATGGGCGCATGGCCCGGCTCTACGCCCTCCTCTTCCTGGTGCAGATCGTCCTCGCCGTCTGCGCCCTGATCAGCTGTCTCTCCGCCGAGGAGGGCGAGATCCGCGCCCTGCCCCGGATCGCCTGGGTGCTGATCATCCTGTTCTTCCCGCTGATCGGCTCGATCGCCTGGTTCGTCGCCGGTCGGGAACCCGCTCCCGGCCGACCGACCACCTCCGGGCCCAAGCGGTGGACGCCGGCGCGCGAGCGTCCTCGTCCCGTCGCCCCCGACGACGACCCCGAGTTCCTCGGTTCCCTCGCCGACCGGTCCCGCCCCGACGACCAGGAGCTCTTCCGCCGCTGGGAAGAGGACCTGCGCCGCCGCGAGGACGACCTGCGCAGCCGCGAGGGGACACCGCCGGACGGGCCGCAGCCGCCGCTGCGTCCCCGCGACAGCGAACCACCGCGCGAGGAGGACCGCCCGGAGGTGTAGCTGGGCGACGGCGGCACGGCAGAATCGACCACGTGCGGATCAGCCTGCTCGGGCCGCTGGAAGTCCACACCGACTCCGGGGCGCCGGTCGAGGTCGGCGGTGCGCGGCTGCGTCGACTGCTGATCGTGCTCGCCCTCGAGCCGGGCCGGCTGGTCAGCGCCGGGCGGCTGGTGGACGCAATCTGGGACGGCCAACCCCCCGCCGGCGCGGTGAACGCGCTCCAGGCACTGGTCTCCCGGCTACGCCGAGCCGCGCCGGGGCTTCCCGTCGAGGCCGGCCCGGGCGGCTACCGCCTCGCGGTCGAACCGACGGCGGTCGACGTGCACCGGTTCGAGGCGGCACTGACCGCCGGCCGGGCCCTGCTCGCCACCGATCCGTCCGACGCGGCGCGGCGGCTCGACGCGGGGCTCACCCTCTGGCGCGGACCGGCCCTCGCCGACGCCGCGGACGCCGACTTCGCCCGCGCGCCGGTGGCCCGCCTCGACGAGCTGCGGCTGGCCGGCACCGAGGACCTGATCGAGGCGCGCGCCGCGACTGAGGACCCGGCCGCCCTGCTGCCCCGACTCCGCGAGCTGGTCACCACCCATCCGCTGCGCGAACGACTCGCCCACCAGCTCATCCTGACGCTGCACCGCGCCGGCCGGCCAGCCGAGGCGCTGACCGAGTACGACCGGCTGCGGACCACGCTCGCCGAGACGCTGGGCGCGGACCCGGGGCCGGAACTCAACGCCCTGCACCTGGCCGTACTGCGCGGTGAGCCGGCCGCCGGCACCCAGCACCCGAGGTACGCCGAGGCGGCACCGGATCTCGGCGCCCCGACCATGCCGGGCGCCGGGCCGGTGAACGGCACACCCGGGCCCGCTCAGGCCGCTCCTACGGCGCCTGCTGACCGGCACCCCGGCGCCGCCGCGCCGCTGCGGGCCGAACGGGCCGCGCCCACCGACGAGCACCCCGCCGCCGCGCGGTTCCCGGTGCACCCGCCCGGCGGGCTGCCGGCGACGCTGACCAGCTTCGTCGGTCGGGAGGCCGCCGTCGACCGGGTCGGTGACCTGCTCGGCCGCTCCCGCCTGGTCACGTTGACCGGGCCGGGTGGGGCGGGCAAGACCCGGCTGGCCATCGAGTCCGGACGCGCGGTCGCGCACCGCTTCCCGGACGGCGTCTGGCTGGTGGAACTGGCCCCGGTCACCGATCCGGCCGAGGTGCCGCAGGCGGTGCTCGCCCTGCTCGGGCTGCGCGAGCAGGCACTGATCGCCGGTCGACCCCGGGTGCCGCCGGGTGAGGCGGTCGACCCGACGGCGCGGCTGATCGAGGCGCTCGCCCCCCGGTGCGCGCTGCTGGTGCTGGACAACTGCGAGCACCTGCTCGACGCCGCCGCCGAGCTGGCCGACCGGCTGCTCGGCGCCGCCCCCGACCTGCGGGTACTGGCCACAAGCCGGGAGCCGCTCGGCATCACCGGCGAGACGCTGCGCCCGGTGGAGCCGCTCGCCCTGCCACCGCCCGGCGCCGATCCGGCGGCCGCGGCGGCGTACCCCTCGGTGCGGCTCTTCATCGACCGGGCCGGCGCGGTGCGGCCGGACTTCGGGGTGGACACCGGGACGGTGGCCGCGGTGGTCGGCATCTGCCGAGCACTGGACGGCATCCCGCTCGCCATCGAGCTGGCCGCCGCCCGGCTACGGTCGATGACCGCCGACCAGGTGGCGGCCCGGCTGGACGACCGGTTCCGGCTGCTTACCGGGGGCAGCCGGACCGCGCTGCCCCGGCACCAGACGCTGCGCGCGGTGATCGACTGGAGCTGGGACCTGCTCGACCCGGCGGAGCGGGCGCTCTGGCGGCGGCTGGCCGTCTTCACCGGCGGGGCCACCGCGGCGACGGTCGAGCGGGTCTGCGCGGGCGGCGAGCTGCCCCCGGACGACGTGTTCGACCGGCTCAGCGCCCTGGTCGAGAAGTCGCTGGTGCTCGCCGTCGGCGACCGGGAACCGCGCTACCGGATGCTGGAAACGATCCGCGAGTACGGCCTGGCCCGGCTGGCCGAGGCAGGCGAGGGACAGCGGATGCGGCAGGCGCACGCCGCCGAGTTCCTCGCCCTGGCCGAGCGGGCCGATCCGGAGCTACGCGGGCCGGAGCAACTGCGGTGGATCGCACGGCTGCGCGCCGACCACGACAACCTGCACGCCGCGCTGCGCTGGGTGATCGGCGCCGGCGACGCCGGCACGGCGGTCCGTCTCGTCGGCGCGCTCGGCTGGTACTGGTGGCTGCGCGGGCAGCGCGCCGAGGGCGCCGACCTGACCCGCGAGGTCGTCGCACTCGCCGAGCGGACGGCGGCGCCACTGCCGCCCGAGGCGCTGGCCACGGCCTACGCGGTCGGCGGGATGAACCTGCTGGCCGGCCACGCCGACCTGGACGGAACCCGGGCCTGGATGCGGCGGGCCGCCGAGCTGGCCGACGACACGTCGGAGCACATCATGCTGCGCCTGGTCGGGCCCATGTCCGGGATGGTCGACCTGGCCGACCCGCGGGCCGCGCTGCCCGCGCTCCGGAAGCTCTTCACCGACCCGGAGCCCTGGGTGGCCGCGGTGGCCCGGCTGATGCACGGGCACATGGTGCTCAACGGCGGATCGCCGGCCGAGGAGGCCGCCGGGAACTTCCGGGCCGCGCTGGAGCTGTTCGAGACGGCCGGCGACCGGTGGGGGATCTCGACCAGCCGCTTCTCCCTCGCCGACCTGGCCACCCGGAGCGGGGACCACGCCACCGCCATCGCGCACCTGCGCGAGGCCCTGCGGGACGTGGAGTTGCTGGGGGCGGCCGAGGACGTGCCACAGATGCGGGCCCAGCTCGCGCACCTCTGGTGGCAGGCCGGCGACCGGGACCAGGCGCGCGCGCTGCTCGACGAGGCGTACCGGGAGGCCGAGCGGCTCGGCGCCGACGAGCCCCGGGCCGCAGTGGCATTCGCCTACAGCGATCTCCTCCGCGACGCCGGAGACTGGCCGGCGGCGGCGCGCTGGGCCGAGCGCGCCGCGGCGGTGGTCGGCCGGCGGAACGTGGCGCCACAGTGGCGGGCCATGGTGACCACCGCGCTCGGCCACGTGACGGCCGCCGTCGATGACCTGCCCGCCGCCCGGGCCCACCTCGACCGGGCATTGGCGTTGGCGATTGAGTCGACGGACGCCCCGGTGGTCTCGATCGTGCTGGTCGGCTACGCCGACCTGGCGCTGCGGGCGGGGCGCCCCGCTGAAGCGGCCACCCTGCTCGGCGGGGCCGACGGGGTCCGGGGCGGCAGCGACCGCGGTTCCCTGGACGCGGCCCGGGTGACCCGGGCCGCCCACGAGGCACTCGGTGAACCGGAGTTCGCCGAGGCGTACGCGGGCGGCCGGGGCACCCGGCCCGATCAGGCGTGCGAGCTGATCCGGGTCACACTCGACGCTTGAGCCCGCGCACCGCCAGCGGCGCGAAGATCACCGCGATGGCGGCCGCCCAGATCAGCGACTGCACCACCGGGCCGGCCACCGGCCCGTCGACCAGCAGGCCACGCAGCGCGTCGGCCAGCACGGTGACCGGGTTGACCTCGACCCAGCTCTGCAGCCAGCCCGGCATGGTCTCGGTCGGCACGAACGCGTTGCTGGTGAAGGTGAGCGGGAAGATCACCATGAAGCCGAAGATCTGCACCTTGTCGGGCTCGCTCACCAGCACCCCGACCAGCACCGAGATCCACGCCGCGGCGAGGGAGAAGGCGAGCAGCAGGGCGAACGCTCCGAGCAGCCCGAGCGGGCCGTTGCCGAGCCGGAAGCCGAGGATCATGCCGACCCCGATCAGCAGCGCCACCGACCAGGCCTGCTTGACGGTGTCGGCGAGGATCCGCCCGGCCAGAGGGGACCAGCGTGCGATCGGCAGCGCGCGCAGCCGGTCGAAGACGCCCTTGGTGAGGTCGTTGTTCAGCCCGAAGCCGGTGGTCATCGTGGCGAAGAAGGCGTTCTGCACGATGATCCCGGGAAGCGCGAACTTCAGATAGTCGCCCGGCGAGCCGGAGATCGCCCCGCCGAAGACGTACGTGAAGAGCAGCACGAACATCACCGGCTGGATGCTCAGGTCGAGCAGTTCCATCGGGTTGTGTTTGATCTGCACCAGGCTGCGCCAGGCGAGCGTGAGGGTGTGCCGCAGACCGGCGCCGATGCCGAGCCGGCGGGCCGGGACGAGCGGGGCGGTCAGGGTGGCGCTGGTCATGCCACGCTCCCTTCGAGGTTGGCGGCGGCCGGGTCGTCCTCGGCCCGGTGGCCGGTCAGCGACAGGAAGACCTCGTCCAGGCTGGACCCGCGCAACGCCAGCTCGGCCACAATGATCCCGGCCTCGTCGAGGCGACGAACCACGGCGGGCAACACACGCTGATCGTTCACCGGCACGGTGACGGTGTTCTGGGCGACCTCCGGAGCGACGCCGGCCACCGCACCGACGATGCTCACCACGGTGGGCAGGTCGGCGACGTCGGCCGGCCGCACCGCCAGGCTCTGCCCGCCGGTCTTGGCCTTCAGCTCCTCCGGGGTGCCCTGCGCGATCACCCGGCCGTGGTCGACCACCGCGATCTCGCCGGCCAACTGGTCGGCCTCCTCCAGGTACTGGGTGGTGAGCAGCACGGTCACCCCGTCGGCCACCAGCGACCGGACGATGTCCCACAACTCGTTGCGGCTGCGCGGGTCGAGGCCGGTGGTCGGCTCGTCGAGGAAGAGCACCTGGGGCCGGCCCACCAGGCTGGCGGCAAGGTCGAGCCGCCGGCGCATGCCGCCGGAGTAGGTCTTGGCCGCCCGGTCACCCGCGTCGGTGAGCTGGAAGTCGGCGAGCAGCTGACCGGCACGGGCCCGTGAATCGGCCCGGCTCAGGCCGAGCAGCCGGCCGATGAGCAGCAGGTTCTCGGTGCCGGTCAGGGTCTCGTCCACCGAGGCGTACTGACCGGTCAGGCCGATCAGCTGGCGTACCTGGTGGGCGTCGCGGACGACGTCGTAGCCGCCCACGGTGGCCCGCCCCTCGTCGGCGCGCAGCAGGGTGGCGAGCACCCGTACGGCGGTGGTCTTGCCGGCGCCGTTCGGCCCGAGCAGCCCGAAGACGGTCCCGGTCGGGACCGCCAGATCAACTCCGGCGAGGGCCGTGGTGGCGCCGAAGCGTCGCACAAGTCCCTCGGCGCGGATCGCGTAGTCCATCGCAACTCCTGTCGTCCTCGCTGGTGTCACCACCATGAACGACGGCGCTGACACTCCGTCGATCCGGCGCTGACGTTACGGCGACAGGCGCTGACACGCTGCTGATTTTGCTGGTGGCGGAACCGGGCGCCGCCGTCGCCGGGCTTCGGCGACGGCGGCGGCTGGGAGGTTCAGGCGAGGTTGGACGAGCGAGGGTACGCGTCGGCCGGGTCGGTGAGCACGTTCACCAGGTACGGCACCCCGGCGTCGAAGGCGCGCTGCAACGCCGGTCCGAGATCGGCGGCCTTCGCCACCGTCTCGCCGGCCCCACCGAGCGCGCTCACCACGTGGTCGTAGCGCAGCTCCGGCTGCAGGTCAGCGGCCACGTCGTAGCCGTACATGGAACGCATCGGATGCTTCTCCAACCCCCAGATGCCGTTGTTGCCCACCACGATCACCACCGGCAGCTTCTGGCGGGCCAGCGACTCCACGTCCATCAGCGAGAAGCCGGCCGCGCCGTCGCCCATCAGCACACAGATCTGCCGGTCCGGGTGGCTGACCCGGGCCCCCATCGCGTAACCCATGCCGGTGCCGAGGCAGCCGTACGGGCCGGGGTCGAGCCAGGTGCCGGGCTGCGCCGGCTCGAGGTAACGCCCGGCGTACGAGACGAAGTCACCGCCGTCGCCGATGGTGATCGCGTCGCGGGCCAGGACCTTGCGCAGCTCGCCGTAGATCCGAGCCGGCCGGATCGGGTCGGTCTCGGCGGCCATCTCCTCGGCGTCGCGGGCCTTGGCGGCGTCCTCGGCGGCGCGCAGGTCGGCGAGCCAACCGGTGTGGTCGGCCCGGTCGCCGCTGTGGTCGGCCAGCGCGGAGAGGATCAGCCGCAGGTCTCCGGCAGGGGCGGCGGCCGGCTGCACGTGCCCGGCGCGCTGGCTGGGCGCGTCGACGATGTGCACCACCTTGGCGTCGCCGAAGTCGCCGAAGCTGAGCCGGAAGTCCAGCGGGGTGCCGACCACCACGACCACGTCGGCGCCGGAGAGGGCGGCCCGCCGGGCCTTGGCGAAGGCGAGCGGGTGCTCCGGCGGGAGCGAGCCACGGCCCATGCCGTTGGTGAAGACCGGCACCTGCAGCGCCTCGGCCGCCTCGCGCAGCGCGGCCACCGCGTCGCCCGCGTACACGTCCGAGCCGGCGATGATCACCGGCCGCTCGGCGCCGGCGATCAGGCTCGCCGCCCGGGAGACCTCGTCCGGGTCGGGCTCGACCGGGGCGATCCCGGGCATCGTCGGCAGTGCCGCGTCGGAGACGGAGAATACGGTCTCCAGCGGGAAGTCGAGGAAGACCGGGCCACGGTGCGGAGTCAGCGCGGCGGTCAGCGCCGCGCTCACCGCGCGTGGAATGTCGTCAGTGCTGAACACGGTCTCGGCGTGCTTCGTGACCGGGGCGACCAGCGGCAGGTGGTCCATCTCCTGCAGGCTGCCCGAGCCCCACCGGAACGCGGGTGCCCGGCCCCCGAGCACCAGCACCGGGGAGGCGTTGAAGAAGGCGCTGGTCAGGCCGGAGATCCCGTTGGTGACACCCGGACCGGCGGTGAGCACGGCGAGCCCGGGGCGGCGCTGGAGCTTCGCCACCGCCTCGGCCGCGAACACCGCGGACTGCTCGTGCCGGACGTCGTAGATCGGGAAGTCGCTCTTGTGCGCGGCGTCGTAGAGCGGGAAGACGTGCCCGCCGGAGAGGGTGAACATCTCCCGTACGCCGTAGGCGCGTAGTGCCGCGAGGGCCAGCTCGCCGCCGTGACCCTCGATCCGCTCCGTCATCGCTGCTCCCCTTCGTCGCCCGACCGGAGTCACACGCTACTGGCCGGTAGGAAGAATGTGAACACTCTTCGGGTCGGTCGGGCGGGTCCTCGCCCGACCGTACGGTCAGCGGCCGGTGAAGTCCGGCTTGCGCTTCTCGACGAAGGCCGCCATGCCCTCGCGCCGGTCGTCGGTGGCGAAGAGCGCGGCGAAGAGCTGACTCTCCCAGGCCAGGCCGGAGTTCAGGTCCATGTCCAGGCCGCCGTCGACCGCGAGCTTCGCCGCGCGCAGCGCCTGAGCCGGCCCCGAGAGGTACGGGCGGAGCAGCTCGACCGCGGTCGAGTAGACCTCGGCGGCCGGGGCGACCCGGTCGGCCAGGCCGATCCGCAGCGCCTCCTGGGCGTCGACCATCCGGCCGGACATGATGAGATCCTTGGCGCGGGCCGGGCCGACCAGCCGGGCCAGCCGCTGGGTGCCGCCGGCGCCGGGGATGATGCCCAGCTTGATCTCCGGCTGGCCGAGCTTCGCGTCCTCGGCCACCACCCGCCAGTCACAGGCCAGCGCCAGCTCGCAGCCGCCACCGAGGGCGTACCCGGTGATCGCGGCGACCACCGGCTTGGGAATCCGGGCGATCGCGCCGAGCGCGCTGGACAGGTCGGCGGCCCGCTCCGCCATGTCCACGTAGGACATGTCGGCCATCTCCTTGATGTCCGCGCCCGCGGCGAAGACCTTCTCGCCGCCGTACACGATCACGGCGCGGACCTCGGGGTCGGCGGTGGCAGCCGTCGCGGCGGCCCGCAACTCCTCCTGGACCTGGGTGTTGAGCGCGTTCATCGGCGGGCGCTCCAGCCGGATGGTGCCGATACCGTCCTTGGTCTCCAGCCGCACGAACTCGCTCACGCTGCCCTCACTTCCTCGTCGAAGTCGCGTGCCAACCTTACGGCCCGGCTCGTTTGGGTACGTAGTCTGGTATCAGGCCCGGGCCCGGGAGGCCAACGATGATCACCTACTACGACGACAGATCGGTGCAGGTCACCTCCACCGCCGTCCGGGTGGACGGCCGGACGTTCCCGCTGCGCGAACTCAACATGGTCTGGCACCGCCGGGGCAGCCGCTCCTGGCGGGTGCTCGCCGGGCGGGGCGCGATCGGCGCTGCCCTGGCCGGCCCGCTGGTGGCCGCCGCGTTCGGAGTCGCGTTGGCGCTCTGGCTGGACAGCTCGGTCACCGTCACCACCGCGATCATCGGCGCCTCGGTGCTGGTCGGGCTCGCCGTCGGCCCACTCGCCGACTTCCTCTTCGAACACCTGGACCGGTCCTACACCCGGGGCAGCCGGCAGTTGGAGATCTGGGCGCGCTGGCGCGGCCAGCCGGTCCGCCTGCTCTGCACCAGCGACGCGCTGCGGTTCGGCCAGATCTACCGGGCGGTGCAGCGGGCGATGGAACACGGGCAACCCGTGCGGGCGGGCCGCGCCGCCCGTCCGTCGCCGGGCCCGACCGCGGCGCGCGCCCGCGACCGGCGCGGTTAGAACCTGATCGGCTCGTCGGGCAGCAGGCCGAGGCCGCGCAGCAGGCCGTAGAGATCCTGCTCGCCCCAGAACTGCACGATCAGCCCGCCGGCCAGCCGGTACATCTTGCAGGCGCTCTGCACCGCTGTCGCACCGGTGGCGTCCCGCCGGTAGGTCTGCGCCAGCACCACGGTGACCCGGTCGCCGGCCGGAAAGATCTCGAGGATCTGCTGGTCGAGCACGGTCAGCCCGGGCGACGAGACGGCCTGCTCCACGAAGTGCCGCCCGTGCACCGCGCTGCCGGAGCCGTAGATCAGCACATCCTCCGCGACCACCGCGCGCAGCTCGGCCAGGTCCTTGCTGACGAAGGTCCGCAGGTAGCGGCGGACCACCTCCACGTTGCGCTCCAGCTCCGTCACCCGGGCGACGCTACCGGCCGCACAGCGAAGGCTGCCGAACTGCGAAGGCTGCCGAACTGCGGAGCCGGCCGCACAGCGGAGTCTGCCGCACAACGAAGGCCGCGCCACAACGACGGCTGCCGCACAACGGAGGCTGTCGCACAACGGAGGCTGTCGCACAACGGAGGCTGTCGAACTGCTCCAGATATGAACATCGGAGCACAGCGCCCGCCCCGGCGGTTCAGATATGGAGCAGTTCGACAGCGTCGCGGACAAGGCGCCGGCACCGACGGCGCGGTTTGTCGGGGCGTGCTTAAGCTGAGTGATGACGGTCTATTACCGGGACGACGTGGTGCAGGTGACCTCCGAGTCGATCCGGGTGGGCGGGCATCTGGTGGCGCTCGCCGACGTGACGTACGTCTGGCACGCCCGGGGGCGGGCGACCCTCGGTGTGCGCGGCCGGGTGCTCGGCCGCGGCGTCCTGGTCCTGTTGCTGTCGCTGCCGCCGCTGGTGGCGCTGGTCTGCGTCGTCTCGCTGGCCTGGTCGGCGCAGGATCGCGGCGAGTGGCGACTCGCGCTGGTCATCCTGGTCGCCTGCGTGGTCGGCGCGCTCGCCCTGACCCCGTTCCTGGAGCTGCCGCTGGGTTGGCTGGACCGCTCCTACGAGCGCGGCAACCAGGTGCACGAGCTCTGGGTGCAGCACCACGGCCGGGAGGAACTGCTGCTGCGGATCCCGGACGCGTTGCGGTTCGGGCAGATCTACCGGGCGGTGCAGCGCGCTGTCGAGCAGCACACCGACCGGCGCTGAGCGGCGCGCGCCCGGGGCCCGTCACCTCGACGCCGCGGGGTGCGGCGACCCGGCCGACAGGCGGTGCGAGCGTCGGCGACGCACACTGGGTGCCATGGCGATTCCCCTCCCCCGGCCGGCCGCCGTCGTCGGTCTCACCCGTTCCGCCGTCGACCAGGCCCTCGGCACGGCCGCCTCGTTCGCGGCCGTGCCCGCCCGCGCGTTCGCGGTGCTGGACGACGTGGAGGCGTTGCTGGCGCGGATCAACGCGGTGGTGGACCGGATCGAGCAGACCCTGGACCGGACTGACCGGATGCTCACCGACGCCGAGAAGGCCGTGCGCGAGGTCGAGGTGATCAGCGCCGCCGCGACCACCGCGATCGAGACCGCCACCGAGGTCGCGACCGCCGCGGCGGTGGTGGTCGGCGAGGCGGAGCAGGTGTCCCGGCGGGCCGGCACGGTGGTCGCCGAGGCGGATTCGGTGGCCGGTCGGGCGGCGGTCACGGTCGGCACCGCGACGGAGGCCGCGGCCACCGCCGCCGAGCTGCTGACGGCGTACGAGCCGGCGCTTCGCCGGGCGGCGCCGATGGCGGCCCGCTTCGTCGAGCAGCTCAGTCACGAGGAGGTGACCGCGGCGATCCGGCTCATCGACGAGCTGCCGAAGCTGCGCGAGCACCTCACCGCCGACGTCCTGCCGATCCTGGCCACCCTGGACCGGGTCGGCCCCGATCTGCACGACCTGCTCGACGTCACCCGTGACCTGAAGCTCGCCGTCGCCGGCATTCCCGGGCTTGGCATGCTGCGCCGGCGGGGCGAGAAGCTCTCCGACGAGGACGCCGAGCAGAGGGGCTCTGTCAGCAGTCGCAGCTGATCGTCGACCGGGGCGCGGTCAGCTCGTCGACCGGGCGGCGGGTTAGCCCGCTCCCGGTCACCACCGGCAGCCCTTCGCGCACCCAGTACTCGTAGCCGCCGAGCATTTCCTTGACCCGGTGGCCGAGCTGGGCGAACTCCAGGGCCGCCCGGGTGGCGCCGTTGCAACCCGGACCCCAGCAGTAGGTGACCACGGCCGAACCCGGTGGCACCAGCTCGGCCGCCCGGGTGGCGATCTCGGCGGTCGGCAGGTGCACCGCGCCCGGCAGATGGCCTTGCGCCCAGGCGGCGGCGCCCCGGGAGTCGACCACCACCAGGCCGGGCACTGCGGCGTTCAGGTCGGCGTGCACGTCGCTGACGTCGGTCTCGAAGCTGAGCCGTGCGCGGAAGTGGGCGGCGGCGGACGCGGGGTCGGCGGCCGCGACGGCGAAGGTGTTCGTCATGAATCGATCCTGCGCGCCGCCGCCGGCCGGGAGGAGTGGCGGGAACGACGTCCTGCGCTAACATCCCGCCATGCTCCAGTCGATCGCCGCGCCTCGGCCGCGTTCGCGGCCCGGCGCCCGCGCGGCGGTCGAACGGACCGTCGCGGTGCTCGCGTACCCGGGGATGTCGGTCTTCGAGACCGGCATCGTCACCGAGGTCTTCGGGCTGCCCCGGCCCGAGTTCGACGTCGACTGGTACGACCTCACGGTCTGCGCGGAGCGGCCCGGCCCGGTGCCGGTGGTGGGCGGCGCGAGCCTGCACACCCCGTACGGCCTGGACGTGCTGGCCGCCGCGCGGACGGTGATCGTTCCGGGGGTGCCGGATGTGACCGCGGAACCGTCGCCGGAGCTGGTCACCGCGCTGCGGCGGGCGCACCGGCGCGGCGCCCGGATCATGTCCATCTGCTCGGGCGCGTTCGCTCTGGCCGGCGCCGGCCTGCTCGACGGCCGGCGGGCCACCACCCACTGGCAGTACGCGGAGCTGCTGGCCCGCCGGTATCCCCGCGTCGAGGTGGACCCGGACGTGCTCTATCTCGACGACGGTGACCTGCTCACCAGTGCCGGCAGCGCGGCAGGCCTGGACCTGTGCGTGCACCTGGTCCGGCGCGACCACGGCGCGGCCATCGCCAACGCGGTCGCCCGTCGGCTGGTGATCCCGCCGCACCGCGACGGCGGGCAGGCCCAGTTCGTCGAGGCGCCGGTGCCCGCCGACCCGGACGACGACCGGATCGCCGGCAGCATCGCCTGGGCGCTGGCCCGCCTCGCCGAGCCGCTGACCGTGGCCCGGCTGGCCGGGCAGGCACACATGTCGACCCGCACCTACCTGCGGCACTTCGCCCGGGCCACCGGGACCAGCCCGATCCGGTGGCTGATCGGCCAGCGGGTGCGGGCCAGCCTGACCCTGCTGGAGACGACCGACGTGCCGATCGAGGAGATCGCCGGCACGGTGGGCTTCGACTCTCCGGTCACCTACCGGCACCACTTCGGTCGGGCCATGCGCACCTCGCCGTCGGCGTACCGGCGGGCGTTCCGTACCGGCTCGGCGGCCGGGCGTCAGTTCGGGGCGTAGAGCCGGGCCGCCGCCTGTTGGGGTCGGCGGGATGCGGGGGCGGCGCGGCCTCAGGCGGCGCGGGCGGTGTACCGGTCGCCGGAGCGCTCGACCACCAGCGGCAGGCCGAAGGTCTTGGAGAGGTTGTCGCCGGTGAGGGTGTCCCGGAGCAGCCCCTGGGCCACCACGGCCCCCTCGCGCAGCAGCAGCGCGTGGGTGAAGCCGGGCGGGATCTCCTCGACGTGGTGGGTGACCAGCACCAGCGCCGGAGCGTCCGGGTCGTGGGCCAGCTCGGCCAGTCGGGCGACCAGGTCCTCGCGCCCGCCCAGGTCGAGCCCGGCCGCCGGCTCGTCGAGCAGCAGCAGCTCCGGGTCGGTCATCAGGGCCCGGGCGATCTGCACCCGCTTGCGCTCCCCCTCGGAGAGGGTGCCGTACCGGCGGTCGGCGAGCCCGCCGATGCCGAGCTGCCCGAGCAACGCGCGGGCGCGGGCCTCGTCCGAGCGGTCGTAGCTCTCCCGCCAACGGCCCACCACCGACCACGCGGCGGTGACCACCACGTCGGCGACCCGCTCCTCGGCCGGCACCCGCTCGGCCAGCGCGGCCGTGGAGAGCCCGATGCGGGTACGCAGCTCGTTGACGTCCGTCCGGCCGATCCGCTCACCGAGCACGTGCGCGGTGCCGGTGGTCGGGTGCAGCCGGCCGGCGGCGAGGTTGAGCAGGGTCGTCTTGCCGGCCCCGTTCGGCCCGAGCACCACCCAGCGCTCGTCCAGCTCGACCCGCCAGTGCATGTCGTGCAGCAGCGCGGTGCCGGAGCGGCGTACGCCGACACCGTCGAGGCTGACCACCAGATCCGCGTCCACGGGGGTGGCGGCGGGGGCGGCGCCGGCGGCGCCGGGGATCAGGTCACCAGTCACCCGCCCATCCAACCACGCAGCGCGTCGGTGCCCCCCACGGGCGGCACGCCCGCCTTAGGGTGGGGCGCCGTGTCGTTGGTCACCACACCCGGAGGACGGTCCATGCCCGGTCCGAGCAGGGAGCCGCGCGGATGAGCGCGGTCATCGAGATCGAGGGTCTGCGCAAGACCTTCCACAGTGTGCGGCACGGCCGCCGGGTCGCGGTCGACGGCTTCGACCTGCTGGTCGAGGCCGGCCAGGTGCACGGTTTCCTCGGCCCGAACGGGTCGGGCAAGACCACCACCCTGCGTGCGCTGCTCGGGCTGGTCCGTCCGGACAGCGGGCGGATGAGCGTGCTCGGCGCCCCGTCGCCCGCACAGCTGCCCCAGGTCGCCGGCCGGGTCGGGGCGATCGTGGAGAGCCCGCAGTTCTTCGGCAACTTCACCGGCCACCGCACCCTGCGTCTGCTCGCCCGGGCCGGCGGCGTGCCGGTGGGCCGGGTGGACGAGGTGCTGGAGCAGGTTGGCCTGCTCGAACGGGGCGGCGATCGGGTGAAGGGCTACTCGCTCGGCATGAAGCAGCGGCTGGCCGTCGCGTCGGCGCTGCTCAAGGATCCGGAGCTGCTCATCCTCGACGAGCCGGCGAATGGGTTGGACCCGGCCGGTATCCGGGAGATGCGGGACCTGATGCGGTCACTGGCCGCGGCCGGGGTGACCGTGCTGGTCTCCAGCCACATCCTCGGCGAGATCCAGCTGATCTGCGATCACGTCACGATCATCTCCCAGGGTCGTCGGGTGGCGGCGGGTCGGGTGGACGAGGTGCTCGCCGGCTTCGACCAGCACGAGTTCCTGGTCCGGGTGGCCGAGCCGGAGCGGGCGGCGGAGCTGCTGCGCGAGGCTGGGCTGCCGGTCGCCGCGCACCCCGAGCATCTGGTGGTCGGCCAGGTCACCGACCCGAGCGTGCTCAGCCGGGTGCTCGGCGAGCAGGGTCTCTGGGTGACCGAGCTGACTCCGCTGCGGCCCGACCTGGAGAGCGTCTTCCTGGAGTTGACCGGCGAGGGCTCGCATCTGGCGCTGCCCCGCCAGGTCGACGGTTCGGCGCTGCCCGACGCGGCGCCGCCGGCGGACGGGCTGATCGACCTGGACGCCGAGGCCGGCGCGGGCAGAGGAGGCAACGCGTGAACCTGGTCCGTGCCGAGCTGGAGCGGCTGGGCGCCCGCCGCTTCGTGCAGCTGATGATGGTCCTGCTGGTGCTGGCGTTCGGCGTCACCGCGGCGACCACCCTGGCCGGGTCGCACCGGCCCACCGCGAGCGAACTCTCCGAGGCCCGCAGCCAGGCCGCCCAGGCCCGGCAGCAACTGGAACTCAGCTACCAGCGCTGCGTGGACCAGGTGAACGGCACCCTGGCGCCCGGCGTGGAGCGCGAGTACTTCCCGGAGAACTGCAGCGAACTCGACCCGGGGCGGATGGAGCGGTTGCCGGTGGCGACCGACTTCCTCACCGGGGTCTTCACCTTCGACCAGCAGGCCCGGCCGCTGCTCTACTTCCTGATCGCCTTCCTGGTGCTGTTCGGGTTCCTGGTCGGCGCCTCCTACATCGGCGCGGACCTCAACTCGGGCGGGGTGGTCAACCTGCTGCTCTGGCGGCCTCGCCGGTTGACGGTGCTCGGCGCGAAGCTGGGCACGCTGCTCGGTGCGGTGCTGGTGCTGTCGCTGCTCGCCTCGGCGGCCTATCTCGCCACGTTCTGGGTCATCGGGCAGACGGCCGGGTTGCCGGGCCGGCTGGACGGCGAGTTCTGGCGGGGGCTCGGCGCGATCCACGGTCGCGGCATGGTGCTGGTGCTGCTCGCCAGCACGCTCGGCTTCGCGCTCGCCACGCTGGGCCGGCACACCTCCGCCGCGCTCGGCGCGGCCGCGGCGTACGCGGTGGTCTGGGAACTCGGCGCGCGGCTGGTGCTGGAGATCGTCGACGCGGCCCGCCCGGACCAGCTCATGCTCTCCAGCCACATCGGTGCCTGGCTCAGCGGCGAGGCCCGGTTCTGGGACGCCCGGGCCTGCCTCAACAGCGGCACCGGTTTCTGCGACGGTTCGTACACCTTGACCTGGGCCCCGGCCCTGGCCGTGCTGCTCGGGTTGACGGCGGTGCTGGCGGTGGCGGCGTTCACCACGTTCCGCCGCCGAGACCTGATCTGAGCTGCGGCGAAGCCCGGCCCGGGCGCGGCGGCGACACCTTGCAGCGCCCGGGCCGATGGTGAAGAATTCCTTCGCATGACGGATCGCGACGCGACGCCACCCGCAGGGGTGGGGTCGGCGCTCGGGTCCGGCTGGCGGGGGCGCGCCGGGTGGGCCGGGGCCGAGTTCTTCCGGTCCCCCCGGAGCGGGTCAGCCGACGGTGGAGCCGAAGACCTCGTCGCGGACGGCGTTCAGGGCCGTGCGCAGCGCACCCCGCAGGATCGGCTCCTCGGTCAACCCGGTCGGCACCACCCGGGGCCGGACCAGCGTGATCGCCGCGACCTCTCGCTGCACCCGCTCGGCCAGCGCCGCGCCGCCCGCCTGGCCCACCTCGCCGGCGAGCACCACCAGCGGCGGGTCGAGCACCACGCAGGTGCTCGCCACGCCGAGCGCCAACCGGCGGGCCACCTCGTCCAGCATCGGGCCGCCGGTGGCGCCGGCCTCGACCGCCGCCCGTACCGCGTCGGCGGTGTCCCGCTCGCGGAAGCCGTGCTCGCGGGCCACGGAGCGGACCGCGTCCGCACCGGCCAGCTGCTGGAACGCCGGCTTGGCCCGGCGGGAGACGTCGCGCGGGATGGGAGCGCCGGGCACCGGCAGGTAGCCGATCTCGCCTGCCGCGCCGCTGCTGCCGTGATGCAGCCGCCCGCCGAGCATGATCGCCAGACCGACGCCCGCGCCGACCCAGACCAGCACGAAGTCGGACACCCCCTGGGCCGCGCCGGACTGCGCCTCGGCGACCGCGGCGAGGTTCACGTCGTTCTCGAAGACCACCGGGGTGTGCAGGTCCTCGCGCAGCGCGGCGAGCAGGCCGCTGTGCCAGCGCGGCAGGTTGAAGGCGAAGGTGATGTCGCCGGTGCCCGGGTCGACCAGGCCCGGCGTGCCGAGCACGATCCGCCGCACGCTGGACAGCTGCGCCTGAGCGCTGCTCGCCGCCTGGACGACCGCGTTGTGCACGACGCCCACCGGGTCGTCGGTGTCCCGGGTCGACTGCTCCACCCGACCGATCACCGCGCCGGTGATGTCCGCGCAGGCGGCCACCACCCGGTCCGGGCCGACGTCCACCCCGACGACGTGCGCGCTGCCCGGTCGTACGGCGTAGAGCTGGGCGTTCGGCCCCCGACCGCCGGCCTGCTCACCGACCCGGGTGACCAGGCCGCGCTCCTCCAGCCGCTCGACGAGCTGCGAGGCGGTCACCTTGGAGAGCCCAGTCAGCTCGCCGAGCCGGGCCCGGGTCAGCGGCCCCCGCTCGAGCAGCAGTTCGAGCGCTGCTCGGTCGTTGAGCGCCCGCAACAGGCGGGGGGTGCCGGGCAGCCGGGTCGCACTCATGCCACGTCCTCTAGATTTAGTAAACTTTGCTAACTGTAAACCTACCTGCGAACGGGTAGCCGTAGCGTATCGGCCACCCGGACCGGCAGTACTCGGACGACCCGGCAGCGCTGCGCGACCGGGACGGCCGAGACCGGGTACGACATCCGTGCCGATTCGGCACACCGAAAGGGGAGATCACGTGGGGCTGGATCCAGGACTGCGCCGGCTCGCGCTGGGCACGCTGCTGGCCGCGTACCCGGGGCCGGTGCCGCCGGACTGGGCGGTCGACCTGGTCGCCGAGGGTCTCGCCGGGCACACCCTGTTCGGCACCAACGTGCACGATCCGGCGCAGGTGGCGGCGAGCACCGCCGCGCTGCGGGTCGGCCGGGCCGACGTGCTGATCGCCATCGACGAGGAGGGCGGCGACGTCACCCGGTTGGCGCACGCCACCGGCAGCCCCTACCCCGGCAACGCCGCGCTCGGCGCGATCGGCGACGTGGCGCTCACCCGCCGGGTCTACGAGGCGATCGGCACCGAGCTGGCCGGGCTCGGCATCACGGTGAACCTCGCCCCGACGGTCGACGTGAACACCGCCGACGAGAACCCGGTGATCGGCACCCGCTCCTTCGGCGCGGACCCGGTCCGGGTCGCCGCGCACTCCGCCGCCGCGGTCGCCGGGCTCCAGGCGAGCGGCGTCGCGGCCTGCGCCAAGCACTTCCCCGGGCACGGCGCCACGATCGCCGACTCACACCACGAACTGCCCACCGTGGACGTTCCGCTCGACGTGCTGCGCCGACGGGATCTGCCGCCGTTCGCCGCCGTGGTCGCGGCCGGCGCCCAGGCCGTGATGACCGCGCACATCCGGGTGCCGGCGCTGACCGGTACCGGCCCGGCCACCTTCAGCCGGGCGGTCCTGGTCGACCTGCTCCGCACCGAGTACGGCTTCACCGGCGCGGTGATCACCGACGCGCTGGAGATGAAGGGCGCCTCCGTCGCCGCCGGCGGCGTCGGGCCGGCCGCCGTCAGGGCCCTCGCCGCCGGCGCGGACCTGCTCTGCATCGGCGCCGCGGTCGACGCCGAGCTGGTGGAGCACGTCGCCGCCGAGATCGCGGGCGCGCTCGGCGACGGGCGGCTGGACTCCGCCCGCGTCGAGGAGGCGGCCGGGCGCGCCGCCACGCTCGCCGCCTGGACCCGGGCCGCCCGCCGCGAGCCGACCGGCGGCGGCACCGACCTCGGGTACGCGGCGGCGCGGCGCGCCGTGAAGATCGACGGCGTGCTCACCGAGCTGAACCGGCCGCTGGTGGTTCAGCTGCACGCCGCCTCGACCATGGCCGAGGGCCGGGTGCCCTGGGGGCTCGGCCCGCACCTGGCCGACGCGGAGGAGATCCGGGTGGTGGCCGCCGAGACCGACCCGGCGAGCCTGCGCCAGCGCGCCGGGGACCGGCCGATCGTGCTGGTCGGCCGGCACCTGCACCGGCTGCCCGGCGGCCCGGAGCTGGTCGCGGCGCTGGCCGCCGAGCACCCGGTGACGGTCGTGGAGATGGGCTGGCCGGCACGGTGGCGTCCGGCGGGCGTCCGCGCCTTCGTCACCACGTACGGGGCGAGCCACGCCAACGGCCGCGCCGCCGCCGAGGCGCTCGGCCTGGCCGGCTGAGCGCTCACCGACCACACCCCACGGGTCACCCGCTGCGTGGGGCGTGGTCGGCCGGGGCCGGGGTAATGGGCGGCATGACCGCGACCGAACCCTGGCTCCGGGCCCTGGCCGACCTGCAACTGCGGTCGCATCGGCTGCTGCCGGACGACCTGCCGATGGTGGTCGACACCGTGCTCCGGCCGCTGGGGGTCACGTCGACCATCTACCTGGTCGACGCCGAGCAGTGCGACCTGCGCCCGTTGCCGACACCGGGCCGGCCGACGCCGGCTCCGCTGCCGATCGACGTGAGTCTCGCCGGGCGTGCCTTCACCCAGGTCGAGGTGCACGCCGGCCAGGGGCCACCGCCCCGGCTCTGGGTGCCGGTGGTCGACGGCACCGACCGGCTGGGGCTGCTGGAGATCGTCCCGCCGCCGGGAGTGGATCTCGACGACGCGGCGCTGCGGGGTGGCTGCCGACTGGTCGCCGGGCTGATCGGGCATCTGATCACCAGCAAGTCCAGCTACGGCGACGGCCTGCAACGGGCCCGCCGCAGCCAACCGATGGAAGTCTCCGCCGAGCTGCTCTGGCAGCTACTGCCGCCGCTCACCTTCGCCACTGCCGACGCGACGATCAGCGCGCTACTCGAACCCTCCTACGAGGTCGGTGGGGACGCCTTCGACTACGCCCTGAACGCAAACACGGTCACGCTGGCCATCCTCGACGGGGTCGGGCACGGCCTGCCGGCGGTGCTGACCACCTCGGTCGCGCTGGCCGCGATGCGGGCCGCCCGGCGGGCCGGCAGCGACCTGGCCGGGCTGGCCCGGGCGGTGGACGCCGCGATCCTCAGCGAGTGGCGGGACGCCCGGTTCGTCACCGCGGTGCTCGCCGAGTTCGACACCGGCACCGGCCTGCTGCGCTACCTCAACGCCGGGCATCCGCCGCCGCTGGTGCTGCGCCACGGCCGCACGGTGCAGGCACTGACCGGCGGCCGACGGCTCCCGCTCGGCCTGCCGAACGACCGGATCGAGGTGGCCCGGACCCGGTTGGAGCCCGACGACCGGCTGCTGCTGTACACCGACGGGGTGACCGAGGCGCGAAACGACGCGGGCGAGCTGTTCGGCCTCGGCCGGCTCGCCGATCTCGCGGAGCGGCACATCAGCTCCGGTCTGCCCACCCCGGAGACGCTACGTCGGCTCAGCCACGCGGTGATCGAGCACCAGGACGGCCCGCTGCGCGACGACACCACCCTGCTGCTGGTCGAGTGGTCACCGGAAGCGGCGGCGAGAGTGGAGCCGTGACGCCGCGTCCGGCGGTCCGGGTGTCCGACCGGTCACCGGTCGAGGCCCCGGAAACCCTGTTCGGCGGGGCGGGGCGGGCCGTCCGCGCCCAGTCCGAGCAGCGCGCCGACCGAGGTGATGCGAAGCACCCGGGCCACGATGGGCTGCGGGTCGGTCACTCGGAACGCCACGCCGTCGCGGCGCGCGGTCGCGGCGGCGCCGACCAGGACGCGTACGCCGCTGGAGTCGAGGAAACGGACCTCGGTCAGGTCGACGACCAACTCCCGGGTGCCCGGCCGGCTCAGCGCGTCGGCCAGGGCGGCGTCGAGGGTGTCGGCGGTGGCCATGTCGACCTCGCCCACCGGGCGCAGGATCAGCTGCCCCGGGCCCGCGTCGCGCAGGCGCACGTCCATCGGTCGCCCCCGCCGGAAGTCGTCGGTCCGCACGGCCCGACGGCCGGCGCCGTTCGACCATACCGGCAGGTCGCAACCGACGCTCGGCGCGTCGGCCGATCTCTACGGGTCTCCGGCCCACCACGGAGGTCGACGCCGAGCTGCGCCCGCACCCGCCGCAGCTGCTCCGGCCGACGTACCTGAAGGTGGTCCTGCACCGGGTCCACGACCGGTCGCCGGAGCAAGGTCCGGGCCCGGTGGGCGCTCGGCCTCATCCGCACGCTGCGTCACTGGCCCCGCCGGTCACAACGGCAGCTTCCGTTCCAGGTCAAGTCCACTATTCGACACGCCGAACCGACGGGGCGCATCTTGCCCGGAGCCAGTTCGATACGTAGCGTGATCGGCGGGAGTAGCGACCGGGCGCACCCGCCGCCGGTCGCTCGCACGGGGACCTGGGGGGAGGCTGCGGACCGTGGATCCGGCCCGGGATCCACGGTCCGCGCTCTGCGGCACGGCCCGCCCCCGCGGCACCCGCCCGGCGTCAGGCGGGGTAGACCCCGAAGGAGCGCCAACCCCGATCCGGGAAGCCGGCAGCCTCCGCGACCCGGGCCGACGCCCGGTTGTCCCGCTCGTGCAGGTAGGTCGGCACCGCGCCCTCGTCGAGCACCCGACGGGCGGCCTGGGCGACCAGTCGCCGCGCCAGGCCCCGGCCCCGGGCGGCCGGCACGGTGCCGACGGCCAGTTCGTGACCGTGCGCGTCGTGCCGCTTGATGCCCGCTCCGGCCAGGTACTCACCGCCCGACCCGCGGACCACCAGCACGTCCCGGTCGAAGAGCCGCAGCCAGGCGGGCAGCCCGGGCGAGGTGGGCGGGATCCACTCCCCGACGTCCGGCAGCGGCGCCGGGGCCAGGCTCCAGCGGAAGGCGCCGTCGTGGGTGGGCCAGTCGGGCAGGCCGACGGCCGCGGGCAGCGCCGGGATCAGCCGCTCCACCGGGCGTCCGGCGAGCGCGCGGACCGCCACCACCCGGTCCGCCGGCACGGAGAGCACGGTGCTGGACGGATTGCCGACCGCGATCGCGGGCCGCAGCCGGCCGTCCCAGGCCGGTCGGGCACGCCGCTGCGAGCCGACCACGTGCAGTCCCGGGCCGGCCGGCCACTGCCCGAGCCAGGACGCCAGGTGCAGGTGGAGCCGCCGGTCGAGCACGCCGCCACCTCCCCTGATCCGCCTCGTCCGGGTCCACCGTCCCGGCGCGACGCCACTTCCCGATCCGCCGCGCCCGCCCGTCCCGGCGGCGTGGCGCCCGGGCCGGCTCGGCCACGTGGGGCGCCGTCGCCGATCACCGTACGCCGGGCACGGCGGCCGGGACGGGCGGATCCGGTCAGTGCCGGTGGTGAGCGGTGGGTGCCTCGTTCGCCGGCCGCGGCTCACCCAGCGTCGGGCTGCCGGCACCCGGGATCGGCATGCCGGGGTCCGGGACCGGGTGCTCGGCGTCGGCCGGGTGCTCGGCGCCGTGGTGGTAGGCGTGGGTCACCGCATGCCCACGTCCGCGGGCGATCAGGGCGCGGTTGACCGGCACGGTGACCAGGAAGGCCACCGCCAGCGCACCGGCGAGGCTGACCCAGAACAGCGGCTCGGCCAGCCCGGCGGCCATCGCTCCCGGCACGAGCAGCATGACGCCGTTGTCGACCACCTCCATCACCGCGATGCTCACCGTGTCGGCGACGAGCGCCACCCGGATCGCGGTGCGCAGCGGCAGACCCGAGCGGAGCACCGGGCGGACGGTGAGGGCGTAGCCGAAGACGAAGGCCAGCGCGACCGCCAGCGCGACGGTGCCGAGGTCGGGCCAGCCGAGCGCGGTGCCGATGACCATGCCGAGCACCTCGCCGATCGCGCAGCCGGTGAGGCAGTGCAAGGTCGCGGCGATGGCCATCCGGGTGAGGTTCGGGTTCTCCATGTCGCAGACCATATACCCCTGGGGGGTATGGTGCCAGCGACGGCGGTCGCTTTTCCCCGCCGACTCTGGATTGACGAAGACCCCGGACGGGTAGGTGGGCCCTACCGATCGGACCCGGCCGGATTCCTTTCCCCGCAACGGAACCCGACGTTCAGGTCCTGCGTCATATCTATTTCCATACATGTACAACTTTCTTTGGGACGGTATGGTCATGCCGATTCAGCCGAATGACCGGTTCCAGCAGGACACCGACCGACTCTGGAAGGCCTCGGAGAGTGCCGGCCGGTTCCCGGCCCAGCCGCCCTACCGGGGCGCCCGCCAGGCCGGCGAAGGGCAGGGCTGGGCCGAGCTCAACAAACTTCCGGCCGGCGTCTCCGCCCGGCACGGTCTCAACAGCTGCTGACGCCGGCGACACACCCGGGCGTCCACCAAGGGCTTTCGCACACCTGTCGGGTAACGTCTTCTGGTCCGGAATCCCGGCCGACGACAGGAGAAGCTCCGCGCATGGGCAAGAAGACGATCCACGTCTCCGACTTCAGCGGCACGGTCCTGCAGCCCGACGACGAGGTGGTCCGCGTCGTCGTGCTGGAGCACCCTGACCTGGTGGCCGGCCCCGTGCAACTGGACGCGACCCCGACAGAGGTGGAGAACATCGACGACGCCGCGCTCGACGTGGCGGTCGTGGAGATCCACGATCGGCACGGTGGCGGCGAGCCGCGCCGGGTGGTGCTCACCGCGAGCGAGTTCGACGCGATGGCCACCGATGTGCCGATGGCGCAGCTGCTGAAGACCGCCGAGCGGGTCCGCCCGCCGAAGGCCCGCAAGGGCCCCGAGCGGCTCGACTACGCCACCATCGAACACGCCGGGAAGCCGCACCGGGGCCGGGTCACCGAGGAGGAGGCCCGGCTGGTGCGGGAGCAGCTCGACGAGGTCAACAAGCGCCTCGCCGACGCCGGCATCCGTCAGATCGACCCGGACGACCCGGAGCACGCGACCCGCTACGGCTTCCCCACCGCGTCCTGAGCCGCCGGCTCAGTCCTGCTTCCGTACGGCGGCGTCGAGCGCCGCGATGAGCTCGGCCTCGGTGGCGGCCTTGTCGACGCCGAGGCCGGCGAGCACGCCCGTCCCGTCGCCCAACTCCAGCAGGGCGAGCAGGATGTGCTCGGTGCCGATGTAGTTGTGCCCCAGCCGCAGCGCCTCGCGGAACGTCAGCTCCAGCGCCTTCTTCGCCTGCGCGTCGAACGGGATCAGCTCCGGCATGTCACCCGACGTGGGCGGCGGCAGCACGGCCGTCGCGACCTCGCGGACCCGCTCCAGCGATACGCCCTGCGCGACGATCGCCTTGGCCGCGAGCGCCTCCGGCTCGGTGAGCAGCCCCAGCACCAGGTGCTCGGTGCGGATCTCGGTCTGCCCGGTGGCCCGCGCCTTGCTCTGCGCGGCGATCACCACGCTGCGGGCGCGGGGAGTGAAGCGGCTGAAGCCCTCCTGCGGATCCAACGGCGCGTCCGCGGGCCGGGGCACGAAACGCTTCTGCGCCGCCTGCTTGGTCACGCCCATGCTCCGGCCGATGTCGGTCCAGGAGGCGCCGGCCCGGCGCGCCTGGTCCACGAAGTGCCCGATCAGATGGTCGGCAACCTCGCCGAGATGGTCCGCGGCGAGGACCGCGTCGGTGAGCTGGTCGAGGGGCTGGTCATGCGCCTTCTTGATCGCCTGGATCAGGTCGTCGAGCCGAACGGAGTTCGCGGGATTCGTCATGCGTCAACCATAGGTTGACGAAGCTTCGACCGTCAACCCTGAGTTGACGCCGACTCGGCCACCCGTCCCCGCCAGCGATGAGCGGGATCAAAGGCTAGGGAAACACCCGATTCCCGCGTCGCGTCCCGCCCGTAGCGTCGATGGCACGACCCGCCGGGTCCGCCGCCCGGGTGTCAGCCGCCCGGCGGCCGTCCGAACGCAAGAACGGAGCTCGACCCGTGCGCCGACTGATCCTTCCCGCGCTCTGCCTGGCCACCCTCGCGCTGACCGGCTGCGACGGCACCGACGCGCCGGCGTCCGACGCCGGCGTGGAGCTGGACACCCCGGTCGACGTCGCCGACGCGCCCCCGCCCGCCTGCCCGTTCACCGCCGCCCAGGCCTCCGAACTGGTCGGTGAGCCGCTGGTCGACCAGGGCAACTGCCTCTTCGGCGACGGTAAGGGCGTGGCCAGCCTGACCGTGACGACGGCATCCCGGACGGCCGGCGAGATGACCTACGACTACCAGCGCGAGCAGGCCGACCAGATCTACCGGCAGGTGACCGACCTCGACCTGGACGGCAAGGGCTACCTCGCGGTCAAGGACATCGAGGCCCAGGCCGTCCGCATCGACGACGGGGGCACCTACACGATGACGCTGAGCAGCTTCGCCCGCCTCGGGAGCAGCCCCGACGGGTACGAGCAGGCGCTGCGCCGGCTGCTCGACGCCCTGCCCCGCTGACCGCGGGCCGCCACCGCACGCGGGGCGGCCCGTCCGAGGGCGGTCCGGTCAGGGCCCCTGCGGCACCGGCTGAGCCAGCGCCTGGATCTCGGTGGGCAGCTGAGCCAGCGCCCGCTCGAACTCCCGATGCCCGACCACCCGGTGCAGGGTCTGCAGGACGGCCCCCGCCCCCCGCTCGGCCAGCTGCGGCTCCACCCCCGCGCGCTCCGCCACCCGGCGGAGGAACTCGTCGTACGCGAAGACCTCCGGCTCCTCCTGGGCGGCCCGGGCCAGCAGCGGACGCAGCTCGTGCGCCACGTGGCCGGCCAGGTCGGCCGCCTCCCCGCCGCTGATCCGCTCCGCGAGGGTGCGCAGGGTGGCCTCGGTCAGAGCGCGCGCGGTGTCGTCCGGGACGCTCGCCCGGGCGGCCACCTTGTCGAAGAACTTCAGCTCGGCCATGCCCCGTCCTTCCCGATCGGAGAAGCGTGGCTACCCGCAGCCACCGGCGGCAAACGGGTGCCGGTGGCCCGTCAGTGCCTGCTGATCAGTGTCGGCCGTCCCGACGAGGTCGGGGTCGCCCGGGTCGCGTGCGTGCGAGCACATCGGGTACTTCGCTGCGGTTGCCCGTCACCAGAGGGCGCCCAGGTCGACCGCGGCAACCGCCCGCGGCCCAACTTCAGGAGCGGGTGACATGGGTATCGCGCAACGGGGCCGACTCTCACCGAACCTCACCCTGCTGCTGCTCGCCTCCCTCCTCGTGTCGTTCCTGGCCTCGTCGGCCGCGCCGACCCCGCTCTACGGGACCTACCAGACGAACTGGCACTTCTCCCCGATCACGACCACCGTGGTCTTCGCCATCTACGCCGTCGCGGTGCTGGCGACCCTGCTCACGTTCGGCAAGCTCTCCGACCATGTCGGACGGCGACCGATCCTGCTCGTCGCGATCGCGGTCCAGATGATCTCGCTGGTCATCTTCGTCTTCGCCAACGGGGTACCCACCCTGCTGGCCGCCCGCATCGTGCAGGGGCTGGCGGCCGGCGCCGCCACCGGCGCCATCGGCGCCGCCATGCTCGACATCAACCGCGCCCGCGGCACGCTCGCCAACTCCATCGCGCCGGGCATCGGGACCGGTGGCGGCGCGCTGCTCTCTGCGCTGCTCGTGCAGTTCCTGCCCGCGCCGACGCGACTGGTATACGTCGTCCTGCTGGTGATCCTGCTGATCCAGGGCGTCGGGGTCGCGCTGATGCCCGAGACGATCAGCCCGACGAAGGGAGCGCTGCAGAGCCTGCGACCGGACGTCAAACTGCCCCGCAACGTACGCGGACCGATTCTGGTGGTCGCACCGGTGCTCTTCGCCGCCTGGTCGCTGGCCGGCTTCTTCGGCTCGCTCGGTCCCGCGCTGGTCCGCGCCATCGGACCCACCTCGATCGTGTTCGGCGGGGTGGCCCTCTTCGTCCTCGCCGGCATCTCGTCCATCACCGTGCTCGTGATGCGCAACGCCCCCGCCCGAACCCTGATGCTCACCGGGATCGCCGCCCTGATCGTGGGCATGGTCGTCACCATGGTGTCGATCAACACCGACTCCGTCGGCGTCTTCTTCCTCGGCGTCGCGATCAGCGGCATCGGCTTCGGTGGCGGCTTCCAGGGCAGCCTCAAGACGGTCATGCCGCTGGTCGAGGCGCACGAACGCGCCAGCGTCTTCTCCCTGCTCTACATCGTCTGCTACGCCGGCCTCGGGCTGCCGGCCGTCGTCGCGGGCTTCCTGGTGGTCTACGGCGGCGGCCTGCCCCGCACCGCCGACGAGTACACGATCGGCGTCATCGTCCTGGCCGCCATCGCTCTGCTCGGGCTGCGCGGGGCCACCAGGAGGGCGCCCGGATGACCCGGCCGACACCCGATGACCTGCGTCTCCCGGCGCCGACGCCGCCAGTCGCCCAGCTCGCGGCGAGGCTAGGGTGGCGCGCGGTCTCGCCTCCCTAGCAGAGGCGGCGTTGAGGGGCAGGGTCAGCAGTGACGTTCGAGCCGATCACGAGCGACGGCACCACCGTCGTACACCACGTCCCGGCCGGGCACGGTGACGTCGAGGCGGAGGTGCTGGTCACCGTACGCGGTGGCACGCTGCGCGGCCGGCGCGCGGACGGGCTGACGATCCTGCGGGGCGTCCGGTACGCGACCTCGCAGCGGTTCGCTCCACCCGTGCCCGAACGACCGTGGTCCGGGATCCGCGACGCGCTGGAGCACGGTGGCGTCAGCCCGCAACCACCGACCCGATCCGTGGCGACCGCCGGCTGGTCGGAGGTGGGCCGCCAGTCCGAGGACTGCCTCAACCTGACGATCGTGACCCCGGCCGCCGACCGGGCCCGACGGCCGGTGCTGGTCTGGCTGCACGGTGGCTCGTACCGCTCCGGCGCCGGTTCCTGGGACCGGTACCGGACCGACCGGCTCGCCCGCGAGGGCGACGCGGTCGTGGTGAGCGTCAACTACCGGCTCGGGGCGCTCGGCTACCTGCGGGCGCCGGGCATCTCCCCCGGCAACCTGGGCCTGCTGGACCAGATCGAGGCGCTGCGCTGGGTCCGCGCCAACGCCGAGGCGCTGGGCGGCGACCCGGAGAACGTCACCGTGATCGGGCAGTCGTCGGGCGCCCACTCGGTCGCCTGCCTGCTCGGCGTGGCGCAGGCCCGGCCGCTGTTCCGCCGGGCGGTGTTGCAGAGCCCGCCGCTCGGGCTGGGGCTGGTCGGCGAAGCCAGGGCCGGACGGGTGGCGGAGCGCTTCCTCGCCCGGCTCGGACAGGATCCGCGGGACGCGTCGCCGGCGGAGATCGTCACGGCGCAGCAACTCGCCGAGCGGGACCTGGCCGGGCGCCTCGGGCTGGGGTTCGCCCCGGTGTACGGGCCGGTGGCCGGCGTGGATCCGCTACCGGACGAACGGGAGTGGCGGATCGCCTGCCGGACGGACGCTGCGGAACTCGAGGTCGTGCTCGGCACCACCCGCCGCGAGATCGCCTACTTCCTCGCCGGCGGTCCGGTCTCCCAGCGCGTACCGCTGGTCGGGCGCGCGGTCGAGAACGGGCTCATCGGGCTGGCGACCCGGTCGGTCTTCGCCCGGCCGACCCTGCGGTTCGCTCGGTTGCTGGCCCGCGGCGGCGCCCGGGTCTTCGCGTACCGCATCGACGCGACGTGCTCGACCTCGCCGTACCAGGCCTGCCACTGCAGCGACCTGCCCTGGCTCTTCGGTGACGAGGCCGCCTGGGCGCAGGCGCCGATGCTCGCCGGGCAGCTGTGGACGGACGTGGCCGACCGTGGCGGCTCGCTGCGCTCGGCCTGGCTGTCGTTCGCGGCCCGGGGCGCGGAGGCGTTGACCGAGCGCGGCTGGGCGCCGTACGGGAGTCGGGGCGGCCAGATCCACCGCTTCGGCTAGGCGGACCCGGTTCAGCCAGGCTTCCCGTCCGCGGTCAGGGGACGAGCAGAGCAGCAGGACGAGGTCTTCGGCCAGGCGGGGACATGAGGTCTCCTCCGGGTCGGGGTACGGATCGCGGGTCCCACTGCCGCCGGTGTTCGCCCTGTCGCTCCACATCGGCCCGGCCGCGTCCGTCGACCATCGGCGATGGCGGGTCGCCTGACGGCCGGCGACGTGCCCACACGACACAAGTGCCGCACAGTGGGGTGGCGTCCGACCCCGTTCCGTCCCAAAAAAGCGAAACCTTGCGGATTGTCCGGTTTTCGCCACTCGGATGAGCGGGGCGTGGTGTTGTGGTCACCGCACGTTATCTGCGCCGCTTCAGGCAGGACGCGACTTCGAGACGCCTCCTGCGAGTAGTACCCACGGAGGGTGTTCTGTGAAAGTTAGACCCATTCATCGCCTTCGGCGGGCAGTCCTGCCGGCGCTCGCGGCTTCCGCAGCCGCCGCCGTGGCCGCCACCTTGCTGATTCTCAATGCGACCGCTGCCAACGCGCAGGAGGCGCCGGTTGGCCTGGGGACGGCCGCCAACTTCTCCGTACTGGCCGGGGCCGAGCCCACCAACACCGGCGAAAGCTTCTTGGGCCAGAGCCTCGGGAGGTACCCGGGAAACACCGCGTCGGGCTTCGAGACAGCGACCATCGGCGGCGAGGTCCACCTCGGCGATGCGGTCGCGCTACAGGCCCAAGCCGATCTGACCACGGCCTTCAATGACGCCGCCGGCCGGGTCCCGTTCACCATCCTGCCCGCGGAACTTGGCGGCAACACCCTCAATCCGGGGGTCTACCGGATCGGGGCCGCGCAGCTGACCGGGACGTTGACGCTCAACGCCCAGGGTAACCCCCAGGCCGTGTTCATCTTCCAGGTCGACTCCGCGCTGACCACCGCGCCGAACAGCAGCGTCGTCCTCATCAACGGCGCTTCGCCCTGCAACGTGTTCTGGAAGATCGGCAGCTCGGCGACGATCGGCACGGGAACCACCTTCGTGGGCACCATCATGGCTCAGGCGTCGATCACGATGGCCACGGGCGCGACGCTCCAGGGCCGGGCGCTCGCTCGAACCGCCGCCGTCACCCTCGACACCAACACCATCACCGCCCCGCTCTGCGCCGGTCCGACCGGCCCGCCCGGACCGACCGGCCCGCCCGGACCGACCGGCGGGCCCGGACCGACCGGCGGGCCCGGACCAACTGGCGGGCCCGGACCAACTGGCGGGCCCGGACCAACTGGCGGGCCCGGACCAACTGGCCCGCCCGGACCGGGTGGCGCGCCCGGCAGTCCCGGCGCTCCCGGTGCTCCCGGCGCCCCAGGTAGTCCCGGCGCTCCCGGCGCTCCCGGCGCTCCCGGCGCTCCCGGCGCTCCCGGTGCTCCCGGTGCTCCCGGTGCCCCAGGCGCTCCCGGCGGCCCCGGCGGTCGCGGCGACGACTCCGGAGTCCTGCCGGTAACCGGTAGCGGCCTGGTCCCGGCAGTGACGGGCGTAGGAAGTGTCATGGTCGCCCTGGGCGCGCTCATGTTCTTCCTCTCCCGGCGCCGGACACGCAGGTCCTGATGGCCTGATGGGCGGTCCGGCCGGCGATCTGCCGGCCGGGCCGCCCATCCGCTGTCCCCACACGGCAACTGCTCGACCCTCGTCGGCGAGCTCCCCCTGGTGAAGACGCTCCGGCTACCGCCCGCCCACGAACGGGTAGGTGCCGCCGCGCGCCAGTCCATCAGCGCCCCACCAGACCGGCCGTCACCGCGTGCTCTCCCGCCCGCCCGCGCGCTGCGCAGCAGCTCGGGCGGGAAAGCCGACACCGAGATCATCGGGCGCGCCCAGGCGCTCAAGCGAGACGGCGGCGTCAGGAACATGAGCCAACCTCCCCAGTGGGCAGAGGCAGAAGACCGGCGCGGTGTCCATCGCCGCCGGCGGCCGCCGCGTCGAATCACGCAACCTGAGGACGTCACGCGCCGAAACGACATCTGGGCACCCACCCGTGAAGGGTGAATGCCCAGATGATTGCTGGTGCGCCGCCAGGGACTCGAACCCCGAACCCGCGGATTAAGAGTATGATCTTGGCCGAGTCATCTGGTCCAGTGGGGTCGCGTGAGTCCATCTGTTCGCGGTCAGACCCTAGCTCAGCGGGATAGCTTCCGGCTAAGTCCGTCGCCCGCCGGCCCCGTCCATCGCGCCGGAGCACCCGCGGAGCACCCTGTGAGTACTGTGGTCTGGCTGAAACTGGACCACCTCGATTTGGTGGATCTTTAGTCGCAGGTTTGGTGGCCGAGATCACGATCCTCGATTCGGTAGCCGTCGCCCTTTCATTGATGACCTCGGCGTGGTGGACGAGGCGGTCGATCATGGCTGCGGCGACCACGCCGTCGCCGGACTTCGCCTCCGGCGGTCGCGGTCCTGACTGACAGGCGAGCCCGAGGCATTGCATCGTCAGCGGCGACGCTCGTCGTAGGCGACGACCAAGTGCGCGGGTGGCATTGCTCGCAGACCCGGTAGAAACCGGTGAAGGGCATCGCTAGCCTTGCCCGAGGTGCCGATCCAGCAGTCGCGGACCAGCCGGGAGAACGTCTCAGGATCGATGCTGCGCTCCGGTGGGAAGCGCAGCATCTTGCCGCCGCCGCGCCCCTGATCCGGTTCCGCATACATCAGCTGGACCAGCTCTGCGGGAAGATAATGCCCGTCGATCAGCTGATGATCGGCATGCGGCTTGGTCATCGGATGAGCGAACTTGACGAACGCGCTTGTACCTCCCAGCCGGAAGTCACCGGCTTTCGCGGGCGGGACGCCGTCCGGCCGGGTACAGGCCAGCATCGCCTGTAGTTGGCCGAGCAGGCGATCGTTGCCATTGATCCGGTGGATCAGTCCTTGGCTGTCACGGTCCAGCACCTTGTACTGCACGATTACGAAGGCGTCCGGCTCGCTGCGCCAGTAGACCAGGTCCGCGCCGGTCTGCGTCTCAGCCCGCTTGAAGTTGATGTTCTTGACCAGCAGCCGGCGCCCCTCGGACTGAAACTCCACCCAGCCGCCCTGCGACCGATGCTGCTCCCAACCCTTGAAGGGAATGATGTCGTCCTGGATCAGGTCATTCTCGTCCGTCCCAAGCTGCGCGACAAAAGCTGCCACCTCGGCTGACGGCTCGTCGGATAGCGGGACCGGCTCGAGGTCGCGCCAGTCCGGAGAGAACAGACGAGCCGCAGTCATGTTGGCGTCCCGGGCCTCCTGCACGGCAGGCCGCCCTGCCACCTCGGCGCCACCGGCCGTTACGGGTGGGAGCAGCACGGACCGGACTGTCTCGTCGAAGTCGGCGATCCGTTTCCGCAGCTGGCGAAGAGTCGCCTCGTCGGTGCTGGGCGGGATCGGCCTGGCCGAAGCATGTAGATTCCGCCGCCACCAGTGGGCCTCGTTGACCGGCAGCCCGCTGATGATGGCGTCCACCGGGATTGGTGTGGGCAGCACGGTCCAATTCCGGATCTCCAGGTTGCGTACGCCGGTCGTCCCGCTGCCGAGCCTGCCGAGTGCGTGCGCTCGGGCCAGCGCTACTACCGCCCATTCGGCGCCAGGCGAGCCGGGCAGGTCGACGTTGCCGATCAGCAGTGCCAGCTCGATCGTTTGGTGCTTCCAGTACTCGGCGGCGACCTCGCGGTCTAGGGAGTCGATGCGCCGGCGAGGCTCAGCCGCTCTCCGAACCGGTGCACGGCGAGCGCGCCGTGTGCCTTCTCGTGCCGACTCGAACGACTTGACCGCCGCCATCGGCATCGGCCGGAAGGTGGCGTCGGACAGCACGCCGTAGCGGACGAGCTCGACTTGCTCGGCCGTCAGCTGAATCAAGGTCGACAACGGGTCAACCGCCCTTCGCGAGGGTACGCCGTCTTGGTAGGAACCATACGGCTGCCATCACACGGATCATGTTCGCCTTCCGGCTGCTGCGGCAGTCGCGTCCCTCGGCGCGGCATGCGCAGGTTCCGTCGAGATTGAACCGTCGAGCAAACTCGACGTGGTGGTGACCGCAGCCGCCGACACCCGTCGTACACCGCGGCCCTCATCTCGCCGGTACGACGTGTACGCCGGAGGCAATTTCCGCTCGACTCGTTGAGCTGCAACGCCGCTGGTGGCTGAGGGCGTGCGGCGAGCTGCTCCCGCCCAGGGCTGAGGACTCTACTGCCGCAGGAACGTCCGGTCTCGCTTGGGAGACGTAGCTGTCCGGGCCAAATACAACAGTCTCGCGGACTCTTTCCAATCTCGCGGAGATTGGATACCGTCGAGCCCGACAACGAGAGGAAGAGGCAGTGGCGAGTCCCCGAGTTCTAACGATCACGTTCCAGCTGCGGGTACCGGAGGGGCTGCGCGCCAACATTCGCGGCAAGCGCCTGGACACCGCGGTCTCCCGGATCGTCGGCGCAGTACAGGGCGTCGTGCCGGCGGTCTTCCCCTGGGCTGACCGGATCACCGTTCGGTCCAGCTGGGACTACCAGTGGTGGGAGGACCAGGAGGAGATCACGCTGCCGGCCACCGAGGACAACACCGTGACCATCCCGACCACTCCCGCAGAGGAAGCCGCGCTCACCGACGGCGTCGACGCTCAGGAATAGCGCCCGCTGCCGCGAGCCCGCGCCAATCCGGCTCGCGCAGCGCCTTGCGCATCGAACAACCTCGCCACGGCGGGTCGAAGGGACTGCAGCAGGGGCCCGCAAGCAGTCGCCGACCCGCGTGGCCACGCTCTCATAATCACCTGCGTCGCCAGCGGGGCGGTCACGCTGGAAGCGCCGCCGCTGGAAAGCTTGTTCGACGCCAGCGGGGGGGTGCCGTCAAGTGGGCGAGCGGCGAAAAGGTCGTTTCCGCCACTGCACGACCGACTGGGTAGGTCCGCGAAGGGGGCGAACTCTCGGCCATATCAGCGCCCTGTGTCCCCAGCATGAGGGCAGCGGAACTGGCGAGCACCGACAAGCGGGAGTCATGCCGTGACCGTTACGGCGCTTCGACGACCTGCTGCATTTCCGCGTTGAGTGTCCAGCCATGGGTGCCGAGCCGCCCGCGCAGCTCGGCCAGCGCGGTGCGCGCCGGCAAGCCGATCGTCAGGGGCGGGCAGTTACTGTAGCGCCGGACTGGTCGACCAGCCACGCCGACACCTGGTTGGCGACTTCAGACCTGCACAAAGCGGGTCCGTTCCCGGAGCAGGGTTGCGGCGCCGTTGATGTCGGCGAGCCGGGTGGCGAGGGTCGCCATCGCCAGCCGTAGCGGCAACGCGGCGCTGAACTTGAGCCCTTCGACCGCCCTCTCGTCGACCTCTGGCAAGCAGATGCGCTGCCCGGCGTCCGCAGTCAGCTCTCGCCAGGTGGCCGGAGTGAGGTCCTCCCGCAAGCGGATCTGGCAGTCGTCGAACCGTTGGATTGGGTCGACCACCTCGCTGAGGGTTGCCGCCAGGGTGGCGTTGGCGCGGAATCCGGCCCAGGTCCACCAGCGTATGTCACCATGTTCGTCCCGGCTGATGACGTTGCCACCTGGGTGGACCAGGGACGCTCGCTCGTCGCGCTCGGTGGCAAGCCGGTCGGTCGCGCGTTTGGTCAGCCGTACGGGCGGGTCGCTGCCCAGCAGCAGGTCCCGCATGGCTCGGGTCAGCTCGAAGCCGAGGCCGGCCCAACCGCGGTTCGTCCAGCGGGCCTTGCCGCCGCCGTTTGCGGGTTCCACGTAGCAGCGTCGGCGGCGCCAGTCGACGTACACCACGCGCCAGCTCCGCCCGCCGAGGAGCACCCGGCGGTCACCGTGCACCTCCTCGGTCAGTAGGCTTGGATCGATCCGACCAAGGTCCGCGCGGCCGTACAGCACGGTGAATTCCGGTGGACTGGTGAAGACGGTCGTCATCTCCATGAAGTGCCGGTGGCCGAACCGCTTCTCCGCCTCGGGGCCGATGAACAGCATGTCGCCGTCGACGTCCAGGAATCCATGCTCCACCAGGAATCGCACCGTTGGCTCGGCGCTGCGGTCGAACGGGGAGAGCCCGTTCCACCACTGCTTCCACAGGCGGTCGCCAACTCGGCCCTGTTGAAGGCAGAGCGCGAGGATCTGCTGGGCAACGATGTGGCGTGGCTCGGGGGGTGCTGTCACCGGTTCCACCCAGCCGCGCCCCCACAGCAGCAGCAGTGCAGCGGCGGCCACCAGTGAGTCGCCGTCGCGGGCGAGCACGAGACAGTTGCGGACGTTGCCGGTTCGACGCCCGGTGCGGCCGAGCCGCTGGAGGAATGATGCGACTGTCGACGGGGCGTCGATCTGGATGACGCGGTCCAGGTCGCCTACGTCGATGCCGAGTTCGAGGGTGCTGGTGGAGACGATGACGCAGTCACGCGCTTCGGCGAACGCTTGCTCGGATCGGCGTCGCTCGTCGGTGGATAAGGACGCGTGTGACAGGAAGGTGGTGACCCCCCTGGCCCGCAGAAGCTGCCCCAGTTCCTCGACCGTTTGCCGGGACTCGCAGAAAACCAAGCGCTTCTCCCCCGCGTGCAGGGACGCGATGACGGTGGCGGCGTTGGCGAGCGAGCCAACGTAGTCCAGCTCGATGTCTGCTGGCGGTGGCCCGGCCACAGCGTTCGCATCAGTGGCGGGCTCCTCCGGCGCGATGACCCGCCCGGGGCGGGTGCCTTTCCCGGAGCCCTGCAGCCAGCCGAGCAGCTCCTCCGGGTTGCCGACGGTGGCGGACAGTCCGATTCGCTGCACTGGTGTGCCGATGATGCGGGTCAGCCGCTCCAGGACGGCCAGCAGGTGCCAACCACGGTCGTCGCCGGCGAACGCGTGGACCTCGTCGACAACGACGGCGCGCAGGCCGGAGAAGAACGACCGGTGGTCCACATTGGGGCTGACCAGCATGGATTCCAGCGACTCGGGGGTGGTCAGGAGGATGTCGGGCCGGCTGGCCAGGATTGCTCGGCGTTGGGGGGGCGGACACGTCGCCGTGCCAGAGGGCGGTTCGCCGGCCCAGCCACTCGGCGTACCGCCTCTTTCCCGGGTACCGAATGCCAGCCCCAGGGGGAGAGACCCGAGACCAGCAGGGGTCTGTCGCAGGACAAGCCGACGGCGTTGACAGCCGGGCTGACCTGCGTTGTGAGAGGAAACAGGGGGTCGGTTCGGGGGTCCGGCTGAAGACTGACGTCAACGCTGACGCCAAGCCCGACCCCCGAACGGGGATCAAGCCGGAACTCATTACTGCCGATGCCTACGGCAGTTGTTGAAGGTGTCGGCGGAAGCACGAGAACTCCTTGGTTGAGGATGTGGAATGTGGTGCTGGTGGCCTGGTCCGGCACGACAGCCCCGCCGGAGCGGACAGTGCCCGGTGAGATGCTTCCCGGCGCCGCCCCTGTCGTGGTCGCCGCCAGCGGCGCGTGAGTGCCGACCGCCGGGAGCACCGGCGCGACGAATGGCTTTGGGGCAAGCAAACGTAGGTAGCCGTTGGCGGGGTGAGGGCTAGCCTCTTGGGTCATGTCCCACCCTGCGCCGCGTCCCTTGCTGTTCCTCGACGTGGACGGCACCCTCATCCCGCTTGGCACACCCACGGCGGCTCAGCCGGGCATTCCAGATGGCCACCGCGAGGCACCGGTTCTGACGGCCGATACCCATCCCCTGCTGCACAAGGTCGATCCGGGACACGGCCGCCGGCTGGAGGCTCTGCCGTGTGACCTGGTGTGGGCGACGACCTGGATGAGCGACGCGAACGACGTGCTCGCGCCGCTGCTCGGGCTACCGCCACTGCCCGTGGTGGACTGGCCCGACTCCGACGAGGTGGGCGTCCTGCACTGGAAGACCCGTGGGCTGGTCGAGTGGGCACAGGGACGCCCCTTCGTCTGGGTCGACGACGAGATCTCCCACGCCGATCAGCAGTGGGTGTCGACTCATCACCCAAGTCGAGCCCTGCTGCATCGGGTCCATCCCCGTCGCGGGTTGACCGAGCACGACTTCACTGTCATCGAGAGCTGGCTCAGGCGGGCGCGGTAGGGCGAGCTCCATGCCGTCGCAGTCGCCGTGCTTAGCGGGCTGTCTGGCCACTCGGGACCGACGGTGGCGAACGGTGCGCCGGAACGGCACCGGTAGCCGGCTGAGCTGCTCTACGGGGACGGAACGTTCGGCAGTCGGTCGTCGTCGCGTCCGGTCTGGGATAGCCCAGCCACAGCGGCGATGGCCTCGACGGCCTCGTCCAGTCCTGTCGTCTCGGGAAGGACGAGCTCGTCAGACCAGCCCAGGACGTCATGCGCGGCGTACCAGCCGCTCATGTCCTCGGCCGTGAACTCACTGACCTGCGGGCGCGTGAGGTGCCGGCGCAGGGTCTCGGCTAGGGACACGTCGAGGTAGCAGAACAGCGATCGCCCCCGGTGGCCATCCCGCAGAGCCGTCAGCATCGCCCGATAGCGGCTGCTGTGCAGGATGCCCTCCAGCACCACGTGGTACCCGTGGGTCCAGCGCGAACCGAACGGTCTGCCCGATCAACGCCGGTGCCGCGCCGCCGGGCTTGTCCCGCTCGCGCAGCAGGACGCGGCGCAGGTAGTCCTGCTCGACCAGGGCGCAACCCCGGCCGTGCCGGCGTCGTAGCTCGCGGGCGATGCTGCTCTTGCCGGAGCCGGAGTTGCCCCGGATGCAGACGAGGATCGAGTCCGGGCTGCCCGTGGGTCCAGCGAGCACAATCCCTCCTCTGATTCACTCGTTGTGAACGGTGAGGTCGAGAGCGGCGACGGTCAGCCGGGTGAGGTCAGGAAGCTGGTCCTCGCCGAGGATGACGCCGCGCAGGTTATCCAGCGGCGTCTTGAGGCCATGGAGCCGGCTGCCCCGCAGGTCGGCCCCGTCGAGGTGACAGGAGTCCAATTCCAGGCCGGCGAGGTCACAGGACCGCAGTGCAAGGCGAGGTAGTCGGCAGGAAGACCACGCGCCGTGGGTGAGAGTGCAGTCGGTGAACGCGACCGAGCCGGCAGCGGTGACCCGTTGGAGGGTGGCGTAGTCGAAGCGGCAGCCGTCGAACAGAACGTCCTTGAGGCGGACATCGGTGAGTCTGGTGCCGGTGAACCGGGAGCCGGTGATCGCACACCGCTCGATGGTGATGCCGGCCACGGCCGCGCCGGAGAAGTCGGTGCGGGTGATCTCACAGCCGTAGAGGCTGCCGGCCCCCCAGGTGCTCTCGCTCAGGTCCACGCCGGTGATCAAGCTGCTGCGGATGCTGACGTCCTCAAGGTGGGCACCGTGCCACGCTGCGCCCTCCACGAGGGCCTCGGTGAGGCCGTCGGCCAGGTCCGTCGTGGTGTCGAGGTCGTCCGGTTCGAGGTCCGGCAGCAGGACCTTCACGTCGCCGATCGTGGTGGTGCGCATGTGTCCTCAACCTGTGTGGGCGCGGGGTGGGCACGCCACCCCGCACGTCCCGTGGTGGGGCTACTTCTTCTTGTTCCAGTTGTCCCAGCCGGGTCGGCTGTCGAACTTACCCTTGTTATCCCAGGTGGGGCGGTTGTCGAACTTCGCCGCGTCGATCGACGCTACCGCCCGCGCGGGGTCGACGCCGAGGCGGGCGAGTTGCTCGGGTGCGGCGTTGACAAGAGTCGCGAGAGCGTTGGTCATGGTGCTCCTCCTTGAGGGGTGAGGTGGTCCGCGGCGGCGCGGACGAGGGCCTGTCGGGTGGTCCGGCAGTAGGTCGTCTCTCGGGCGGTGAGTGTCGCGTGCTCGAAGTAGCGGTTGCCGGCCTGGGCGCCGCGGCAGAAGTCGTAGAAGGCGCAGTGGTCGGCGCAGTCGTTGAGGGCCGTAACGAACTCGGCGACGTAGTCCAGGTCGCCGGCGCGGGCGAGCATGGCGGTAATCGGCTGATGGAGAACGTTGCCGGCGATGAAGTCGCCGTATCGCGGCTCGGTGATGCCGAGCAGCTCCGGTGACAGCAGCACCACCTGCCCATCCCAAGAGACGGTCGGGATCGGCTCGTACGGCGCGTGGTCGACGTGTCCGGCACGGGTGGCGGCAAGGTAGTCGGCCAACCGGTCCACGTCGCGGATCCGCAGCGGGCTGCCACCCACGCGACGTGCGATGAGATGCTGCCAAAACCGGTACGCGGCATCCTCCGACACCGGTGCCCGGTCGGCGCCCTCCTGCTCTTCGATGTTGAAGCCCACCGACTCGCAGCCGGGCAGGCCGGTGAAGAACTCGACGAGGGCTTCCGCGTGGTCGATGGTTTCCGGGGTGACCACACAGATCACCGTGTACCTCAGCCCCGCGTCGGCCAGGGTCTGCATGCCGCGCAGGGTCCGGGCATCCGTCGACGCGCCGGCCCGGTCGAGGCGGTTCCGGTTCAACGCACCCGGTCCATCGATGCTGACCCCGACCTCGAGCCCGTAAGCGGTGAACAGCTCACACCACTGTCGGTTGATCAGCGTGCCGTTCGTCTGGATCTCATGACGCACCAGCCCCGCGCGCCGCAGCTCCTCGAACGGGGCAAGCAGATCCTGGAACAGCCCGATGGGTGTGGCGGTGGGTTCGCCCCCGTGCCACACGACGCTTACCGGATGCCCGCTGTTCTGCTGGGCGATCGACTCGGCACAGGCTTGCGCGACCGCGCCGCTCATCAGGCGCAGAGATCTCCGGTCGGGCAGGTAGCAGTAGGTGCAGTCGAGGTTGCAGAAGCTCGTCGGCTGCACGACCAGGGTGTGGAAGCTGCCGGCGACCGCCGGCTGGCCGGTGGCGTTGATGCAGCCGATGCCGTTCACGAGGAGGCCTCTTCGATGCTGGCGGCCGTGGTGGTACTGACGCGGTAGGCGTGGGTGTGGCGGGCGGGCCAGCCGAGGAACCGGTCGAACATGTCGGCGGCGCTGCCCGTGACGCTCGGGTTGAGCCGATGCAGGTCGTCGATCGCGTCGTGCAGGCAGCCGGCCAGGTAGAGGAACAGGCTCACCGGCTCTTCCCGGTACTCGGCGAGGAGCGCGAGCTTCGCCGCGCCGCACGGCCACGGCTGCCCGCACCGGCGGCACAGCCACAGCGGGCGCATCGGCAGATGTTCCACCTCGGCTGGCGCGAGCCCGTTCGCCGCCAGACGGCGCTGCTGCCCAGTCACCGGCGACCGCCCTCGCGGGCCTGCTGCTCGAACAGCCGACGCCACACGAAGGTGAGCAGCGGCGGATCAGCGCGCCGCACCTGACCCTGCGAGGACGTCCACCTGGGCTCAGGGCGCCGGGACTGCCCGGCCATCGCGTTACGCGAGACGTACACCGTCATGCCTCCACCCCCACCAGGAACGATGAGCGGCGGGCTCGCCGGGGGAATGGCGAGCCCGCCGCCGCATCACGGCGGCTGGGAGCAGGCCGCCGATCACCCACCCACGCAGCCCTCATGGCGGTACGCAGGCGGGGAGAACACCGAGACAGTTCGTTCCAGGACGGGCCGAGCCAGCGGCCCAAGCCGTGGTGTGGTGCGCCGTCCATCGATCCCTCCATCTGCGTCTCCCTGTTAGTCATCCCCCACACCGGCATCGACACGCGCCGGTGATCTGGGGTGAACTGAACGTAGGGGCGACCCCTTCGGAGGACCGGGAAAATCCGTACCGGGTCCGGCGGCCTTCAGCGGGCAGGGTGATGGTGTGCGAGGGATGACGGAAGACATGACCATCGGCCAGCGCGTCGCCTTCTACCGGCGTCGACGAGGGCTCTCCCAGGAGGTACTGGCCGGTTTGGTCGGCAAGACCCAGGAGTGGTTACGCAAGGTCGAGACGAACCGGGCCGACCTCGACCGACTGTCGGTCATACGCGCGATCGCCAAAGCCCTCGACGTGTCCCTCGGCGACCTGATCGGCACACCGAGCCTGTTCGAGTGGTCGGACGACTCAGGGCGCGAGACCATCCCGGCCTTGCGGGCCGCGCTTCACGACTATCGTCACCTCGCGCCGACGCTGGCCAGCACGGGGGACGTCGAGGCCCCCGCCCTGCGCGAAATCGAGAATGACGTCGCCGAGATCTGGACCGCCTACCAGCACTCGCGTTACGGCACCCTCGCCCGCCGGCTGCCCTACCTCATCCACGACTGCCTCACCGCCACGGAGGCGTACGACGGAGACGACGGCCAGCGCGCGCACGCGATGACCGCCTACGCCCACCAGCTCGCTGCGTTGTTCCTCACCAAGCTCGGCGAAGGCGACCTCGCGTGGACCGCCGCCAGCCGAGGGCTGGCCGCCGCCAACGCCAGCCACGACCACGTCGTCATCGGCTCACTCAGCCGCTCCGCCGCACACTCCCTGGCGTCCATCGGTGAGTACGCCCAAGCCCGCGGCCTCGCCGCCACCGCGGCGCAGTTTCTTGAACCACGGCTCGCCAAACCCACTCCGCAGCTGCTGTCGGTCTACGGCAGCCTGCACCTCGTCTGCGCGCTGGCCGCCGCCCGAGACGACGACCGCGCTTCCGCCGACACCCACATCGCCGAGGCCGATGCCGCCGCACAGCGGCTCGGTGCCGATGGCAACCACGTCTGGACCGCGTTCGGGCCGACCAACGTGTCGATCCACAAGACGACCGTGGCGATGGAACTCGGCGACGTGCAACGCGCCATTGCCATCGGCGCCACACTCGACACCAGCACCGTGCCCGTCGAGCGGCAGGTTCGGCATGCCATCGAAACCGCCCGGGCCCTTGCCCGGTGGAACCGCATCGACGACGCGCTCGCGGCACTCCTGGAGGCCGAGGTCATCGGCCCTGACCAGGTGCGCTACCACCAGCTATCCCGCGACCTCGTCCGCGACATCCTCATCCGCCCCCGGCCACCCCGACTGGCCGTCGAACTCAGCGACCGGATGGGCGTCCGGTCGGGAGGACCGCGCTGGTAGCTGGGCTCAAATTAGCCGGCTCGTGTAGCCAGCCGCGACCAGGCGCCCGAAGGCCTCCCGCACTTCGTCCGGCATCTCCTGCGGGATCGCGAACCCACGCTCCGCGTACACCTCGATCCGCTGCGTGTCGCCTACCAACATGTCCACCACCCGCCGCGGATCGCCGATGCTGCTCACGTAGTCGTCGAGTTCGAGTGGGTTCGACGCGCACACCACATCAACCTCCGGCCACATGAACCTGCAGGTGGCGTAGGCCCGACGCTGTTGGTAGGGCCGCGACATGATCAGCACCGACTTCACCGGGATCCGGTGTTCGGTCAGGAGCTGACGCGAGTACTCCAGGTTCTGGGCGGTGTTCGTGGCACGCGGCTCCACGAGAATCGCTTCCGCGGGTACGCCCTGCTCGATGGCGTACTCGCGGTAGTGCACTGCTTCTCCACGCGGGAACCGCTCGACGGTCGTTGGGGCGTTCGCGCCGGTGAACACGATCCTTGGGAACAGGCCCTCGTCAAACAAGCGCGTCGCGATGACGGCCACGCCGAGGTCATGACTGCCCAACCCGATCCCCACGTCGCACGGGCGCAACTCGTGGCGCATGTCGTGGTAGCGCCACAGCGTCTCCACGTCCGACCGGATTGCGTCAGGGATCGCCTCGGCAGGTGCCGCTGCATGCCGGTTCATCAGCACCTACCAGGTCCGGTCCGCGCTGGTTCCCTCATGCGGCCAGCGTAGGGGTAGCAGGGCAGCAGGAAGCGGCTGACTCCAGCACAACGCCGCTGACCCCGTCAGGACCAGGAGGCTGGCGGCGGCCAAGGCATCGTGACGGGGGTGCGGTCAGGATGCGACCTCGACGAGGCAACGCCTGCCGCTCTTGCCCGGCACCTGCCACACCTGCTCGTCCGGCCAGTGGCGATACAACAGCTGCCGCGTGGTCGTGGCGACAACGTTCCGCAGCGGCCCACGGAGCAGATCGGCCCGCAACCGTTCCTCCCGCTCGGCATCCTGAGCGATCAGAAGAACCGCCCCGACCGGCACCAGCCGGTGAGCACGCCGGTAGCCAGCCAACAGTCCACCCCGACCTGACGCCGGCCGCTCGTACTCGGCGACAACATCGCCGGCCAGGCCCCGGTCGACGTGTACCAGGAACCGCAGACACCGCCCGTCCTGCAGCCATATGCCGTAGCCGTCGGCCCGCAACTGCGCGAGGTCGTGCTGGCGCAACCACGCCGAGGTCTCCATCGTCGCCACCCACTGGAACAGCTCGCACCGCCCCGGGTTGCGCCGCGACACCTCGATCAACGGCAGAAACAGCAGGGCATCCGCCATGCCGGAGGGCCGCTGACCCAACCTCAGCGGCACCGGCCGCCCCGACGCCGTCAGGGCGCGCCGGAGCACGTCGGTCCCCTCGGCCGTGACCCCGTACCACCAGGTGTGGGTCCGGTCCTCCGGCGAGCGCTCGCGGCGCACCAGTCCCGCCTCGTGCAGCCACACCAAGTCCCGGTGAGCGGTCAGCCGCGACACCGCACAAACAAGCGCCACGTCCAGCGTCGACGCAGAACCATGCTGTGCCAGGTACGACAGGATCCGCCACCGCCGCGGGGACAACCGCCGCGCGGCATTCTGGTCACCCATTCGCTGATGATCCCTCCGCGCCCCGGCGGTACGACATCCTGTTTCCCACGGCTGCAACAGAGAGTGGTCGATGCTCTGACCGGGAAATCGGAAGCCAGGGACCGCCGTGACCGGAGACAGCGCCGCCGTGGGCCGTTGGGCCAGGCCGTGCGAGCACCCACGTACCCAAACCGTGGTTTTGGGGCCGATTTTGGAGATCACTGTTCAGTGAATCAGCCGAAGAGCTGAGGACGAAGGAAGCGAAGCGGTCAAACCGGGCCACCAAAAGTTGATCTCCACCGAGCGCCCAGCACCGCGGTACCGATCACCAGAAACGCCTGACACGCGCCTTCCCGGCTCGGCGATGAAGCGCCACACACCGATAGCGGTCTACTGAACGTGACGAATCCAGGCGAACTCTCCGTGCCGGCGTTCGGCAGGGCGGCTGCCCCTCGCCCCTGCCGGCTAGCCCCAGATCCCCTTGACGTGAGATTGTCTATGTAACTGAGTGTGTCTTGGCAGCTGCATCTAGCGATGTGGGTGGTTCCGTTGGAACAGCTTCCGTTGTGGGGACCGAGCACCAACGAAGATCCGAGACCGAAGCCAGTCCTGGCACGACCAGCAAAACTCCGCCTCTTGATCACAGTGAAAGCGGCACCCAACCCCTCGGCGCGGTACGGGGAGACGGTCTGCGTCGGGGCACTGGGCATAGACCCGCCCTGGACGGGTTGGATTCGCCTCTACCCCGTCCACTATCGGGACCTCGACGACGACGGCAAGTTCCACAAGTACGACATCATCCACGTCGAGGCACTGCCAGCCAGGCAAGACCAGCGGCGCGAGAGCTGGAAGCCGATCGTGGACACCATCACCACCGAGCGGCACATTGCCAGCCCGCAGTCGCGTCGAAATCTCCTCGATCCACTCGTCGAAGACTCCATGTGCTGGCTCAACAAACAGGCCCGCGACGACCGGAGCGCACGATCGATCGCGCTGATTCGCGTGGCTGACATCTCGGCTCTTCAAGTGAAGCGACATCCCGGCTGGTCGGCGGAGGATCGCAGGAAGATTGCTGGCTACCTCAACCAGCTCGACCTACTGGAACCGGCCAAGCGCAGCCCGCTTCAAGCACCCCGTTTCACCGGCGCTTACCGCTACCGGTGCGCAGACCGTCATTGCCGCGGTCATCAGCAGACTCTCTGGGACTGGGAGTTCGTCGCCCTACAACGCCGTCTGGGCCAGCTCACCGACGCGGAGGCTGCGGAGCAGTTGAGACACAAGTTCCTCACCCAGCTCTGCGCCGCCGACCGCGACGTCGCCTTCTACGTAGGTAACCAAGCGGCAAGGCCGCAGTCCTTCAGCATCGGCGGGATCTACGCACCGAGACGGCCCACCGCTCGGTACCGGCTGCACGTCAACCGATGATGTCGGCCAGCACGTCGGCATGGCACGCATCCTCGGCGCGGCACCAGCACGCCAACTGCCTCCCCGTCAGTTCCCGACGCGCCCGGTCAACAAGGGCCGGCTGCCCCACAAGCCACTGCCGATAGAGACGTAACGCCTCCGCCCGATCATGCTTTCGCAGGCTGAACGGATTGGCCCAGGGAGAACGCCGCAACCCGAACCCCTGCCGCCCCACATACACGGCACCGGGCGGCACCACCGGGTGATAGAGATCCCCCTGCACACGAACCCGAGGCTGTCCCCCCACGCCGCCAGCGTAATCGCCAACGACCGGCTCCGCGTGGCTGCCCGAAGGAAGCCCGTCGCCCCTGTGCGAGCGGACGGGTCAATGACCCCAAGGGCCCGATGCAGGCCGGCCACCTCAGAAATGACGATAAGCGCAGCCGTCCACGGAACAACGACATGTCCCAGCAACGCCGCCCCGGTCCAACGGCTTCCGAGCACCCACCGAGCGACCATCCACCAGCGGCGTACACGAAAAAGGCTCCGGCCGGGTGGAAACCACCAGGCCAGAGCCCTTATTGCTGGTGCGCCGCCAGGGACTCGAACCCCGAACCCGCGGATTAAGAGTCCGCTGCTCTGCCAGTTGAGCTAGCGGCGCTCGTTGGCAACGGGGAAAACCTTAGCACGGCCCCTGAGTGGGGTTCCAATCCGATACCCGGCTCCACCCTTCGGGCGAGCTTAACGGGCAAATGGTCTAAAGCGCCCCGCTCCGAGAGCCGTGGGTCCTGAGGAACGGCAGGGATACGGCACGATGTCCGCCAGGTACGCGAGAACAGAGGTGGGGATGGGCAGGTTCACGCGAGCCGGGGCGGTGCTGGGCGTCCTGACCCTGGCGGCGTCGCTGGCTCTGACCGGCTGCGGCAACGAGCAGAAGAAGCCGTCCTTCGTCGGCGGGGCCTCGCCGAGCGCGAGCGTCGACGCGGCCAGCGGCACCGCCGATCCGGCGACGCCGAGCGGGCCGCCGCTGACCCTCGCCCCGGCGGACGGGGCGAAGAACAGGCCGGTCAGCACGGAGATCAGCGCCAAGCTGCCGGACGGCAGCAAGGTGTCCCAGGTCACCCTGACCACCGCCGAGGGCGCCAAGGTCGAGGGGAAGCTGCGCACCGACGGCTCGTCGTGGGTGCCGAACAGCCCGCTGAAGTACGGCGTGCGCTACACCGCGACCGTGACCTCGACCGGCACCGACGGGGCGACCAGCCAGGGCACCAGCACCTTCACCACGATGAAGAAGCCGAAGTCCACCATCGGCTCCGGGCTCTACCTCTTCGACGACAAGACCTACGGGGTGGCCATGCCGGTGGTCACCGAGTTCCACCCGGGCATCCCGAAGAAGGACCGGGCGGCGGTGCAGAAGCGGATGTTCGTCCGGACCGACCCGCCGCAGCCGGGGGCGTGGCACTGGGTGTCGAACGGCACCCAGGCCTACTACCGGGCGCCGGAGTACTGGAAGCCGGGCACCACCATCACCGTCCGGATCGCGCTGGCCGGCGTACCGCTGAGCAACGGCCGGTACGGCGACGTGGACCGCAAGGCGACCGGCAAGATCGGCCAGTCCTTCGTGATGAAGGTGGACAACTCCACCAAGCAGATGAGCGTGTACGAGGACGGCAAGCTGGTCCGGACCCTGCCGGTGAGCCTCGGCAAGAAGAGCACCCCTTCCTCCAGCGGCACCATGGTGGTGATGGAGAAGAAGGAGTCCACGGTCTTCGACACCCGCGACGATCCCAATCCCGCGAACCGCTACGTCACCGAGATCGACTTCGCCCAGCGGCTGACCTGGGGTGGCGAGTACATCCACGCCGCGCCCTGGTCCGAGCACGTCCAGGGCCGGCAGAACGTCTCGCACGGCTGCGTCAACGTGTCCATGGCCAACGCCCGGTGGCTCTTCGGGAAGACCAAGATCGGTGACCCGATCACCGTCAAGGGCACCGAACGCAAGCTGGCCGCCGGCAACGGTTGGACCGCGTGGAGCCTGAGCTGGTCGGAGTTCGTGAAGGGCAGCGCCCTGCCGGTGCCCGAGGGCGGCGCCGGCCCGGCCGTCTGACCCCACCGACGGCGCCGGCCCGGGTTCCGGGTCGGCGTTCCGGCCGGCCGACGCCGGGGAGTCGCCCCAGCGGACTGTCCCGGGCCTGGTCAGGCGCCGTACGGTCGCCTCGATCCGAGCCGGCCTCACAAATTGTCGGATTCTATCAATATTCCGGCATCATGCCGTGCAGTGTTTCGTTTCACCCTCTGCAACGGGTACCAGTACTGGTGCGTCTGTGAGAGAAGATGGGCGATGCGGGGGACCACGACTGTGAGGACATCATGCGAGCTGACCAGGACCAGCTGATCGGACGGCGCGGCAGCCGGCCCGGAGGGCGGCGCCGCCTCTTCGCGGCGGGGTTGCTCGCCGTCACGATGGCACTGACCTCCGCCTGCACCGACGGCGACGGCGGGAAGCCGTCCTCGTGGCAGGGCGGCGGGGAGAGTCCCGCACCGAAGGCCGCGGCGACCATCAGCGAGCCGCAGGCCGACGCGAAGGACGTGCCGGCCTCGACCGGCATCACCTTCACCACCAAGGACGCGGTGGAGACCGCCGTCGAGCTGAAGGACTCCGCCGGCACGGCGATCGAGGGCACCCTCGCCGCCGACGGCAAGAGCTGGCTCCCGACGGGTGCGCTGAAGTACGGCGAGGCGTACACCGCCACCGTGACCGCGACCGGTGACGACGGCCGCCCCGCGACGGCGACCAGCAACTTCACCACGATGGCCAAGCCCGGCAACCAGATCCGGGTGAGCAGCTTCCTCGGCGACGGCCAGGTGGTCGGCGTCGGCATGCCGCTGATCGTCAAGTTCAGCCGGGCGGTCCCCGAGGACTACCGCGACGACGTGCAGCGCCGGATGACGGTCACCTCGACCCCCGCCCAGGAGGGCATCTGGCACTGGGTGAGCCCCACCGAGATCCGCTACCGGCCCAAGGCGTTCTGGAAGGCCAACACCAAGGTCTCCTACCGGGTCCAGGCCGGCGGCCTGCCGATGGGCAACGGCTGGTACGGCCGCGCCGACCTCACCGTGGACATCACGATCGGCCCGTCCCTGATCATGACGGTCGACAACAAGACCAAGCGGATGACGGTCACCCGTAACGGCTCGGTGATCAAGACGATCCCGGTCAGCCTCGGCAAGAAGAGCACTCCGTCATCGAGCGGCACCATGGTGGTGATCGAGAAGCTGCGCAAGACGGTCTTCGACACCTTCGAGGAGCTCGGCCCGGAGGACGGCTACCGCACGAAGATCGACTATGCCCAGCGGCTCACCTGGGGCGGCGAGTTCATCCACGCCGCCCCGTGGTCCGAGGGGCAGCAGGGCAGCGTCAACGTCTCGCACGGCTGCGTGAACGTCTCGATGGCCAACGGCGCCTGGCTCTTCAGCAACACCCGGATCGGCGACCCGATCACCGTGAAGGGCACGGAGCGAAAGCTGCAGAACGGCAACGGCTGGACCGACTGGAACATGAGCTGGGACGACTACGTCAAGGGCAGCGCCGTGCCGTACGAGCCGCCGGCCGAGCCGGGTACCGACGCGACCCCGGACCCCGACACCACGCCGAGCACCGGCCCGACCGCCTGAGCGGTCGGGCCGCCCCGGCGGCCCACAACGACGGAAGCCCCCTCCGCGAGGAGGGGGCTTCCGTGTGCCGGGTGACTGATGGGAATTGAACCCACGACAACCGGGACCACAACCCGGTGCTCTGCCAACTGAGCTACAGCCACCATGCCGCCGCACCCGGTCGAACGCCCCGGGCGGGGTGCGGAGAAATAATACCCACATGCGGGGCGGCCACGTCCACCGGGTTGCCCGAGGCGGGCCCGCCCGGCTCAGAGCTGGGCGGCGATCGCCTTGGCGCTCTCCACGTCCGGGCCGGGCAGCGGTACGAAGACGGTCCGCCGGTAGTACTCCAGCTCCCGGATGCTCTCCCGGATGTCGGCCAGCGCCCGGTGCGCCAGCCCCTTGGCGGGCTGGCCGAAGTACACCCGGGGATACCAGCGGCGGCACAGCTCCTTGATCGACGAGACGTCGATCATGCGGTAGTGCAGGTGGTTGTCGAGCCGGGGCATGTCCCGGGCGATGAAGCCCCGATCGGTGGCGATCGAGTTGCCGCAGAGCGGGGCGGAACGCGGGTCCTTCACGAAGGTGCTGACGTAGTCGAGCACCAGGTCCTCGGCCTCGGCCAGGGTCACCGCCGAGCGGCGGACCTCCTCGGTCAGCCCGGACTTGGCGTGCATCGTCTGGACGATCTCCGGCATCGCCGCCAGCGCCGCCTCGTCCGCGTGGATCACCACGTCGACACCGTCACCGAGCACGTTGAGATCCGGGTCGGTGACCAGAGCCGCGACCTCGATCAGCTTGTCCCTGCCGAGGTCCAACCCGGTCATCTCACAGTCGATCCAGACGAGGAGATCAGCCACCGGCACAGACTACGCGCAGCCCACGGTGCGCGGCTGCGCGCTCCTGGCGGAGCAGCCCGCTAGGGTTTCGGAGTGCCAGCCGAACCCGTCCCACCGCCCGCCGTCACCGACGACGATCCCGGTGGCCGTACGGTCCGTCGCCTCGTCACGCTGGTGGCGCTCGCCGCGGTGCTGCCCGCGCTCTACCTGCCTGGCCTGGTGCACGACTTCTTCGACCTGAAGATCTACATGCGGGCGATGCGCTGGTGGGCCGACGGGAACCCGCTCTACGACTACGTCCAACCGGATCGGGTCCAGGGCGAGCTCTACTTCACCTACCCGCCGTTCAGCGCTCTGCTGCTGCGACCGTTCGCCCTGCTCCCGCTCGGCGCCACTGTGGTGATCTTCACGATCCTCACCGGCCTGGGCGTGGTGCTGACCACCCGCTGGCTGCTCGGCCCGGTGATCGCTCGGCACCAGCTGCCCCGGGTGTTCACCGTCACCGTGGCGGTGCTGCTGGTGCTGGCCGTGGAGAGCACCCGGGAGACCATCACCTTCGGCCAGATCAACATGTTCCTGGTCGTGCTGATCCTGGCCGATTTGCTCTTCGCCGTACCGCAGGGGCGGCGCTGGGCCGGGGTCGGCGTCGGCCTGGCGACCGCGCTCAAGCTCTTCCCCGGCATCTTCATCGTCTACCTGCTGGCCTGCCGGCGCTGGTGGGCGGCGGCGGTGGCCAGTGCCACGGCAGCCGCGGCGACGCTGCTGGCGGCGGCGGTCGCGCCCGACGACTCGTGGCGGTTCTGGACGCGCGAGCTCTGGGACAACGACCGGGTCGGGCGCACCGACTACACCGGCAACCAGTCGCTCTTCGGCCTGCTCAGCCGGTTCACCGCGCCCGACAAGCCGGACCGGTTGCCCTGGCTGCTGCTGGTCGCCGTGATCGCCGGGTACGGGCTGTGGCGGGCGGCCCGCGCCGCCCGGGCCGGCGACCACCTCGCCGGCCTGACCCTGACCGGGCTGGTCGGCGGGTTGGTCAGCCCGATCACCTGGACACACCACCTCTACTGGTTCATCCCGGCGGTGGTGGTGCTCGCCGACGCGGCGGCGCGCACCGACCGGTCCACCGCCGAGGGTGCCCGGCGGCGGTACTGGCGGGCGACACTGGCGATCGGCACCGGCGCGTTGATCATCTACGGCGTCGTCTCGTTCTACGACTGGGGCGTGGCGCCCGCCCGCACGGACGATCCCGGCGAGTTCCTGGTCCGCAACACGTATGTCCTGCTCAGCCTGCTGCTGCTGGTGACGTTGCCGACGCGGCGCAACGACGGTCCGGGGGTGCCGCGCCGACCGGCGGCCGAGCCCGAGAAGTTGCACCAAATGGACACACGTCCCGAGTAGCCACGATCAGCGCTAATCTGGCCTCAACTACCTCAAGCGCATCTCGGGTAGCAGCACCGATCCCCCGGTGAAGGGTGGCCCTCCGCGTCGGCAGCGCGGAGGGCCACTCGCCTGTTGCGGCCGGCTCAGCCCGGCTGCCCGCCGTCGACCGGCCGACGCTCGGCCGACCGGGCGTCGTCACCGACCGGGCCGGCGGCGGCCGCGTCGGCGTCGGCGGCCGGGGTGGCCGGCCGGAGCCGACCGGCCGGGACCGGCTGGGGGGTGCCCTCCGCCGCCACCGGCGGCCAGGCCAGCGTGAGGGACAGCTCCGGTGGCGGTGCGGGCAGCGTCGCCGCGCCGCACCCGGGGTCCTTCGCGGTCGGTTCGGCCGCGACGAGGTCGGCCAGGCTGGCCGGCCGGCGGTCGGGCGACGCCCCGAGCGCGGCCCGGGACCGCTCGGTCGGGCCGGAGCCGACCGCGGCGAGCTGCCGCTGGGCCAGCACCACCCGGTCGTCGGAGCCGGTCGGCTGGGCGCCCAACCCGCTGAGCGAGCTGACGCCGAGCCGCCCGGCGAGCACCGGCACCTGGTCCGGCTCGACCACGAAGACCACCTCCCGGGGGCGCGCCGGACGGAGCAGCAGCAGCACGGCCAAGGTCACCAGCAGTACGCCGCCGGCCAGCAGGCCCCAGGTGGCCGGGGCGGTCCACCCGGCCCGCAACTCGGCGCGCATCTCCAGGTCGAAGTCCGGGCGGCCGTCCGGGCGCGTCACCACCAGGCTGAGCGAACGTCCGGTCAGCTCGTCGGGGGTCCACTCCAGCGCGCCGATCCCCTCCCGTACCCAGAAGGGGCGGCCGATCGGCGCGGCCTCGGCGGCCGGAGTCCCGGCGGGCAGGGCGGTCCCGCCTCCGTCCAGACGGATCGGCAGTGGACCGCGGGCCAGCGCCACCCGGCGCACGGCGTCGTGCGGGACGTGCTCCAGCCAGCGCCGCACCTCGTCGGTCGGGGCCAGGCCGACGAACGCCGGGCCGTCGGGCGTGCGGGCCTCCAGCCGGATCCGCTGCTGCCCGAACCGGGCGAACGGCGCCTCCCGCCGCAGCAGCTCGCCGAGGTCGGTGACGACCACCGCGTGCCCGGCGGTGTGCACGGTCTCGAACCGGGCGGTGAACGCGCCGCTGGGGTCGGCGTGCCGGGTGACCACCCCGAGCGCCCCGCCGACGATCAGCGTCGGCAAACCGATGATCAGCAACAGCATTCCGGCGATCGCCCGCACGAACCGCATCCGTTCCGTCCCCCTCCGTGGCCAGGTACCCGGCCGACCTTACCGACGCAGGCCGGCCGATCAGGGGATATCCACGGCACGCGATCGGTGGAAAGCCGCGGGCCCGCCGGTACAGATCCGGCGGGCCCGCTTGGTCGGTTCGGCTCAGGCCTTCGCGGCCGGCTCCCGCCGGGTACGCGCGAACGCCAGCCCGCCGAGCGCCAGGCCGCCGACGCCGGCGACCAGACCGGCGATGCCGAGCCCGGTGGCGAGGCCGTTCCCCTCGGCGTCGTCATCGTCATCATCGTCGGCGACGGGTCCGGCCGCCGCGGCGGGTGCCGTCGTCGGCGCGGCGGCGGTCAGGGTGAGCACCGGCGCCGGGTTCTCCGGCTCCTCACCGCCCGGGGTCGGCTCCTCGATCCACCGCGACACGTTGCCGTCCGAGTAGGTCTGCAGCGTCTTGAAGACCATCCGGTCCACCTGCGGCAGCGGCCCGAGGGAGACCGGGAACTCCTGGAACTGGCCCGGCTTGACCGCCGCGTCACCGGTCGCCGTCCAGGTCAGCTTCGACACCGCCTCGGTGAGCTGGCTGCCGTGCACCTCGATCGGCGGGTCCACCTTCCGCTTCTCCACCGCCACCGTCCAACCCGGCACGGGCATGGTCGAGACCGAGCCCACCGGGGCGTTCTCCGGCAGCACCACCTCCAGCTTGGTGGTCGACGCGGTGTCGCTCTCGTTCGGCACCCGGAACGCGATCCGGCCGTAGCCGCCCTGGGTCGCCTCCTTCGGGTTCACGGTGACGTGGGCCGAGGCGGGCGCGGCGAAGCCGAACACCGCGGTGGCGACGACGCCGAGCGCCAGGCCGGCAGCTGCCGTGGCGGTACGCCGGGTACGGATCATGGAGTCGGGACCTCTCTCTAACGGATCGGCACGGTGGCGGTCACCGTGGCCTGGTCGATGTCGGACGTCCGGGCGGTCAGCCGCAACTGCCAGTCCCCGGACGCGGGCAGGTTGATCTCGCCGGTCACGTGGTTGTCGGTGAGCGGCAGGAGCGGGATGTCGATCGGCTCGATCCCGGCCGAGGGCAGCGCGGCGGTGGCCCGCCACTCGACCACCGGCTGCGGGCGGTTGTCCTTCGTGTACGCGTACAGGTGCATCGAGTTGTTGCCCCGCTCGGCCGGGTCCAACTCGACCTGAATGTTGAGCAGCGGGCTCTCCAGCGTGGTGGTGAAGTAGCCGGCCTCGGAACCGGCCACGTCGACGGCGGTGCGGGCCGGCGGGGTCTGCACCAGGGTGGCGGAGAGGCCGAGCACCACCGCGGTGACCGCCAGCTCGACCCAGACGGCCCGGCGCACCGGCACCGGCCGCTGCGCCGCGACCCGCCGGCGCACCAACTGCCGGGAGTACGCGGCCACCGCGATCACCAGCACGAACAGGCCGATCTTGGCCAGCAGCAGCCGGCCGTAGGTGGTGTTGACCAGGGCGTTCGGGGTGGCCACCTCGATCAACGCCTGGACAGTGCCGGCGAGCAGCAGCGCGGAGACGGCCACCGCGGCCCAGCGGGACCAGATCGGCAGGATCGCGGTCAGCTCCCGCTCGTCGGCCCGGCGCAGCAGGAAGGCGGCGAGCATCAACAGGCCACCGAGCCAGACCGCCATGCTGCCCAGGTGCACCGCGTCGACGACCACGGAGACCGCCGGCGCCGGGGACGCCGCCGGGTGCCCAGCCAGCGGCCAGGTCAGCAGGCCGGCCACGCCGAGCACGGTGAGGATGATGCCGTCGGCGCGGCCGACCGGCCCGGCGAGCAGCGGCCGGAGCAGGAAGGCGGCCGCGGCCAGCAGGCCGAGCCGCACCAGGTGCGCGGCCCCGAAGGTGCTGCCCAGCACGCTGCTCAGGCCGGCGCCGGTGACGTCGAAGAGCCCACCACCGGCGGTGTACGGCACCTGCAACCACAGGTCGGCGAGGGTGGAGAGGGCGACCAGGCCCAGGCCGGCCCAGGCCAGCCGGGCCGGAGCGCGCCGGCTGAGCCGCCGCGGCCAGAGCGCGCCGAGCACCAGCGCCGGCCCGACCAGCAGCACCAGCCCGGCATAGCCGAGGAACTTGGCGACCTTCACCGCGGCGCCGACCACCGGGTCGGCCCGGCTGTCGTCGCCGGTGTCCACCGGAGGCGGCGACGGCGCGCCGACCGAGTAGGTGAACGCGCCGGAGACCGGATGGCTGTCGGCCGAGATGACCCGGTAACTGACCAGGTAGGTGCCACGCTCGCCGGCCGGGTCGACCGGAATGGTCACGACGGCGCCCTCGAAGGACGGCTCACCGCGATCGGCGCGGGAGCCGTCCGGCGCGATGACCCGGACCTTGTCGGGCACCTTCCGGACCGATTCGCTGAAGGTCAGCACCACCTCGGCCGGCCCGCTGGGCAGCACCGCCGACGCGGCGGGGCTGCTGCTGACCAGCACCGCGTGCGCGCTCGCGGGGCCGGCCGGGGCGATCAGGAGGGCGACGACGGTGACCAGCAGGCCGGCGGTGGCGCAGAGCCGGGCGAGCCAGCGACGAGGGGCAGCAGTCATGCCGATCATGCTCGCCGACGGAGACGGTATCCGACCACCCCTGCTCACCCGCGCCCCACGGCAAGCACCGGCGCCAGCGGCCGATCGACGTCCCGGCTGGCCCGGCCGAGCGCCCAGAGCAGGCCGGCCTGGACCACCGCGGCCAGATGACCGACCTCGTGCACCAACGCCGTGGTCGAGTTGGCGATGTCCACCGCGCTGGTGCCGGCGAGGCAGACCGCCAGCACCAGAGCCACCGGCACGAACGCGCGGGCGCGGTCGGGCCGCCAGGCGGCCAGCGCGAAGCCGACCGCCAACGCCACGTCGAACGAGGCCATCTCCCGGCTGGTGTGCGGGTCGACGCTGACGCCGAGGCCGGCGAGCAAGATGGGCAGGGCGATGGCGAGCTGGGCGACGGCAGCCACTCCCACCGCGACCCGGAGCACCTGACGGCGGGCCCGCAGCGTCGCCGCCGGCGTACGACCGGCGGCTTGCGGGTCGGCAGCCACCGCCGCCAGCACCGACGCGGTCAGGTCGGGCACCTGCACCGACTGCACCCGGACCAGCCGGGTCACCTGCTCGGCGCGGGCCAGCCAGGCGCGGCAGCCGGGGCAGCCCGGCAGGTGCCCGTCCAGCACCGCCGGCGCGACCTGCGGATCCTCACCGTCCAGCCGTGCCGACAGCGCCGCACGCACGTCGTCACAGTTCATGAGGGGGTAGTCGGTCCGGGCGCGAGAAAAGTTCCCGGCGTGGCGCAGACCATGGAAGGGTCCAAGGACCCTCCCGGCCCCTTTCGCGCCGCGTAACCTGGACTGTCGTGATCCCCGCACCGCGCCACACCGCCGCCGGCTCGGCCGACCCGGCTGATGGCGCTGCCCGGGATCCGGCCACCGAGTGGGCGCTGACCGCCCGCGACGGCGATCCCGCGGCGCAGGCCGCGTTCGTCCGGCTGACCCAGGTGGAGGTCTGGCGGTTCGCCGCCGCGCTGGTGGATCCGGACAGCGCGGACGACCTGACCCAGGAGACCTACCTGCGGGCGTTCCGGGCGCTGCCGACGTTCGAGGGCCGCTCCAGCGCCCGTACCTGGCTGCTCGGCATCGCCCGGCGGACCTGCGCCGACCACCTGCGGACGGTGGTCCGCCGCCGACGGCTCGACGCGCGGCTCGCCGCGAACGCCCACACCGACCGGCCGCACCCGGACCCGGCCGGGCAGCTCGGCGCGGCCGACCTGGTGCGCCGGCTCTCCGCCGAGCGGCGCGGCGCGTTCGTGCTCACCCAACTGCTCGGTCTCTCCTACGCCGAGGCCGCCGCCGTCGAGGGGGTGCCGGTGGGCACCATCCGCTCCCGGGTCGCCCGGGCCCGCGACGACCTCATCGAAGCCGTCAACGACGCGCTCGCCGGCTGACCGGGCGGAACTTCCGGTGGCGACGGGACGACCAATGACCGTGACAACACCCCGCATCCGGGCCGCGGGCTGGCCCGCCGTCCGCCCCTGGCTCGGCGTCGCCGCCCGGCTGGGCCTGGCCGCCGTCTGGCTGCTCGCCGGGGCGTCGAAGGTCGACGACCTGGCCGCCTCCGGCCGCGCGGTGAACGCCTACCAGCTCCTGCCGTACGACGTGTCGACGGTGGTCGGCGCGGCGCTGCCCTTCGTCGAGCTGGCGCTGGGGGTGCTCCTGCTGCTCGGCCTGGCCACCCGGCTCAGCGCGGGCGTCTCGGCGGCGCTGCTGGTGGTCTTCATCGCCGGCATCGCCTCGGCCTGGGCCCGCGGCCTCGCCATCGACTGCGGCTGCTTCGGCAGCGGCGGGCAGCTCGCCGAGGGGCAGGCGCCGAGCTACCTCCCGGAGATCCTCCGGGACCTGGGATTCCTGGTGTTGGCGGCATTCCTTTTGATCTGGCCCCGCACGCCCGTCTCGGTGGACGGCTGGTTGACGGGCGAACCCGTCGTGGAGGACGAGGATGAGTAGTCGCAAGGGGCAGAAGGGTGCCGCCCAGGTGGTCCGGCAGCAGCTGGCCCGGGAGCGGCGGCGCCGGCGGACGATCTGGGTGTCGGCCGCGGCGGTGGTCGTGCTGGTGATCGCGGGCCTGATCGGCTGGAGCGTCTGGTCCAGCCAGCGGTCGGACGATTTCACCCCGCCCACCGGGTCCGCCGAGAACGGCACCGGGGTGGTGGCCGGCTCCGGGCCGGTGACCGTCGACATCTACGAGGACTTCCTCTGCCCGGTCTGCAAGCAGTTCGACCAGACCAGCGGGGCCACCATCGACCAGCTGATCAGCGAGGGGAAGATCCGGGTGGTCTACCACCCGGTGGCCTACCTCAACCGCTTTTCCAGCACCGAGTACTCCACCCGATCGTCGGCCGCCTCCGGCTGCGCCGCCGAGGGCGGCAAGTTCCGGGAGTACGCGAAGGCCCTCTTCGAGCAGCAACCACCGGAGGGCAGCGCCGGGCTCACCGACGACCAGCTGATCGACATCGGCGCCGGTGTCGGACTGGACCGCGACGGGTTCGGCAACTGCGTACGCGAGGGCACCTTCAAGCCGTGGACCGAGCACGTCACCGAGCAGGCGAGCCGGAACAACATCACCGGCACCCCCACGGTGATCATCGACGGTGAGCAGGTGAGCAACCCCAGCCCGGAGGCGATCAGGGCAGCGGTGGCGGCGGCCGGCAAGTGATCCGCACCCTGCTGACCCGCGCCGGTCTGGTGGCCGCGGGCGTGCTCACCGCCACCCTCGCGACCGCCACCCCGGCCGCCGCGCACGGCGCCGACGCGCCGGACGGCACCGACTACCGCACCACGGTGAGCGGGATCACCCCGGCCCGGGACGGGCTGAGCGTCCGGGTGGTCGAGGCGGGTGCACGGCTGGAGCTGACCAACCGCACCGGGCGGCCGGTCGAGGTGATCGGCTACTCCGGCGAGCCGTACCTGCGGATCGGCCCGGACGGGGTGTTCGAGAACGCGCACTCCCCCGCCACGTACCTCAACCGCACCATCGCCGGGGAGACCACGCTGCCACCGGAGGCCGACCCGGCCGCGGCGCCGTCCTGGCGGCGGGTGGCCGACGGACCGAGCGTGCGCTGGCACGACCAGCGCGCGCTGTACCGGGAGTCCGCCCCGCCCAGCGCGGTCCGGGCCGCCCCCGAGCGGGAGCACCGGATCCGGGACTGGGCGGTCCCGCTGCGCGACGGTGCCGACCCGGTGGAGATCCGCGGCGCCCTGGACTGGGTGCCGCCGCCGGACGCGTACACCTGGTGGGCGATCGCCACGGTCGGCCTGCTCGCCGTCGGCGCGGTCGGGTTGCTGGCCGCCGGGTCGGTGCCCGGCGCCCGGGCGCTCGCCGGACTCGGCGCGCTGCTCGTCGCCGGAGGCGCGGCAGCGGTGGTCTACACGGTGGGCCGGGAGCTGGACGCCGGCGCGCAGGGGGTGGGCGGGGTGCTGCTGGGGCTGCTCGGCGGGCAGATCTGGGCGCTGCTCACCGGCCTCGGCGCGATCGGGGCGGGTGGCTACGCGCTGGCCCGCCGGCCCGCCGCCGATTTCGCCGTGGCGCTGGCCGGCGCCTGCCTGGCGCTCTTCGCCGGGGTGGCGAACGCCGCCGTCTTCGCCCGCTCGGTCGCGCCGGTGCCGTGGCCCGCCACGTCGGCCCGGGTGCTGGTCGCGATCGTCCTCATCGCCGGTGCGGGCGCTACCGCCGCCGGCGTCCTGCGCCTGCACGCCGCCCGCACCCCCACGGCCACCCGGGTCTGAGCGGCGCGGTCAGCGCCCGGCCACCGCCCGGGGATCGAAGCCGTAGGGAAGTTCGAGGCGGTGCCGGGCCAGCAGGTCGGCGTCGGCGAGCAGGTCCACGGTGGGGGCGTCGGCGACGATCCGGCCGCCGTCGAGGATCACCGAGCGGTCGCAGAGCTCCGCCGCGTACGGCAGGTCGTGGGTCACCATCAGCAGGGTCACCGGCAGGTCGCGCAGGATCTCGGCCAGCTCGCGCCGGGCGGCCGGGTCGAGGTTCGACGACGGCTCGTCGAGCACCAGGATCTCCGGGTGCATGGCGAGCACGGTGGCCACCGCCACCCGGCGGCGCTGCCCGAACGAGAGGTGGTGCGGGGCCCGGTCCCGGTGCGCGGACATTCCGACCGCCGCGAGCGCCTCGTCGACCCGGGCGGCCAGCTCCGCGCCGCGCAGCCCGAGGTTCGCCGGGCCGAACGCCACGTCCTCGGCGACCGTGGGCAGGAAGAGCTGGTCGTCCGGGTCCTGGAAGACGATGCCCACCCGGCGCCGAACCTCGGCGAGCGTCGCCCGGTCCGGGGTGACGGTCAGCCCACCGACGCTCACGCTCCCCTCGGTCGGTGTGAGGATGCCGTTGAGGTGCAGCACCAGGGTGGTCTTGCCGGCGCCGTTCGGACCGAGCAGGGCCACCCGCCCGCCGCGCGGCACGGTGAGATCCACCCCGTGCAGGGCGTGGTGACCGTCCGGGTAGGCGTAGCGAACCCCGGTGACGTCCAGGCTGGGAGCTGTCGACTGCACGTCGCCGATCATCCCAGCACGACCGCGGTGGCGGCGATGGCGGTCGCCAGGGCCGGCACGGTGGCTGCGACCAGCCACTGCCCGGTGGTGGCCGCGCCGGCGCCCTGCCAGACCGCGGGCATCCGACCGGAGTAGCCACGGGAGAGCATCGCCAGGTAGACGCGCTCGCCGCGCTCGAAGGCCCGCAGGAAGAGCGCGCCGACGCCGGCCGCGAAGCCGCGCAGCTGCCAGAGGAAACGCGGGTCGTCGCCCCGGGAGATCCGGGCCACCCGCATCCGCCGCGCCTCGCCCACCAGTACGTCGAGGTAGCGCAGCATGAAGGTGGCGATCTGGGTGAGCACCTGGGGGCAGCGCAGCCGGTCCAGGCCGACGATCAGGTCCCGGGTGGTGGTGGTCGCGGCGAGCAGCAGCGAGACGAGCACCCCGAGGGTGCCCTTCGCCACGATGTTCCAGCTGCCGTAGAGGCCGTCCACCGAGAGGTGCAGGCCGGCCACCTCGACCCACTCCCCGGCGCCGAGGAACGGCAGCGCGACCGCGAAGAGCAGGAACGGCAGCTCGATCAGCGCCCGGCTGAGCAGCCAGCGCGGGCCCACCCGGGCCAGCGCCGCGACCGCCGCCACCAGCAGGGCGTACCCGCCGAAGGCCCAGAACACCTCACGCGGGGTGGCCACGACCGCGATGGTGAAGACCACCATCGCCACGATCTTGACCTCGGGTGGGAGCCGGTGCACGGGCGACCGGCTCTCCCGGTACAGCACGTGCCCGTGCCCGGCTCCCATCGCCGTCAGTTCCGGTCGGCGGAGCCGCCGGCCGCGCCGGCCGCCGCCCCGGTGCCCGCCGGCGCCGCCGTCGGGTCGTCGCCGGTGGTCGTCGCGCCGTTGCCGGCCGTCGCGCCGGTGCCCGGGGAACGGCGGCGGAGCAGCCAGAAGGCACCGGCCCCCACCGCGAAGGTGAGCAGCACGCCGAGGACCCCGGAGAGCCCGGTGGAGAGGAAGGCGTTGTCGATGCCGCGTACGCCGTAGTCGGCGAGCGGGCTGTCGGCCAGCTCGTGATCCTTGGCCTGCTGGGCCGGGCAGCTGCCGCCGGTGATGTTGTCGTCGGCGTCGACGGTGCAGCCCTTGAGCAGAGAGGAGTCGAGGCCGTCCGGGTGGGACGAGGCGTAGTTGCTGACCACGCCGGCGAGCAGCAGCGCGACCAGCAGGCCGCCGACGACGAACATCCAGGGACGCTTGCTCACCGGGCACCTCCGACGGCCGGGACGGCGGGCGCGGCGACCGGGCGCAGCCCGCGCAGCGCGTAGACGAGATCGGGGCGGACCTTGGCGACGGTGACCACCGTGGTCGCGGTGATCAGGCCCTCGCCGATGCCGATCAGCAGGTGCGCGCCGGCCATCGTGCCGGCCAGGCCGGCCAGGTTGCCGCCCAGGTCGGTGGTGCCGCCCAGCCAGTACTGCAGGACGAAGCCCTGCGACGCGACCAGCACGCTGAGCACGGCGGAGACGAAGCCGGTCACCGCGAGGCCGCCGGGCGTGCGGGGCAGCACCCGCAGCAGCAGCGCGATCAGCAGGTACGCCGCGGCGGTGCCGATCAGCGCCATGTTGGTGATGTTGAGGCCAACCATCGCCACGCCCCCGTCACCGAAGACCAGCGCCTGCACGACCAGCACCACCGCCACGCAGAGCGCGCCGACCCAGGGGCCGACCAGCATCGCGGCGAGCGCACCGCCGAGCAGGTGACCGCTCACCCCGGCGGTGAAGATCGGGAAGTTGAGCATCTGCACGGCGAAGATGAACGCGGCGACCAGGCCGGCCATCGGGGCGAGCCGATCGTCCAGGTCCCGCCGGCCGCGCAGCACGCAGATGGTCATGGCGGCCAGTGCGAGCGCCGCGAAGACCGCGGCCACGGGACCGTTGATGATCCCGTTCGAGATGTGCATCGCCAGGGTTTCCACGCGACCTCCCACGCGTCGGCGGGGCCCTCCGCGCCGGCGGACTCAGACTATTTCCCGAACCTTTCTCTTGCAAAGAGTTGGCATTAAGCGATGGCGTTGATCACGGGCCCACCGCGTGCCGGGGCCGGCCCGTCGACCCCCAGCGGCGGTAGGGTCGGGGCCATGACCGCTCCCGACCGCCTCTCCCCCGGTGACCCGGCACCCGAGTTCAGCCTCCCGACCGACACCGGCGCCACGCTCTCCCTGGCCGACCTGCGCGGCCGCACGGTCATCCTCTACGCCTACCCAGCGGCGATGACCCCCGGCTGCACCAAGCAGGCCTGCGACTTCCGCGACTCGCTCGCCTCACTCCAGGCCGCCGGCTACGAGGTGGTCGGCATCTCGCCGGACAAGCCCGAGAAGCTGGCCAAGTTCCGCGAGCGGGACGCCATCACCTTCCCGCTCGTCTCGGACCCGGACAAGGCCGTGCTCACCGCCTACGGCGCCTACGGCGAGAAGCAGCTTTACGGCAAGACGGTGACCGGGGTGATCCGCTCGACCTTCGTCATCGACCCGGACGGAAAGGTCGAACGGGCGCTCTACAACGTCAAGGCCACCGGGCACGTCGCCAAGCTCCGCCGCGACCTGGGCCTCGACTGACCCCACCGCACCGGGCGGGCACATCTCGGCGCCCGGCCCGACACCGGTACGCCCCTGACACGGGACGCCGGCCCCGCGACCGCCGCGGGCCGACGCTCTAGACTCAGCGGGTCGGCGGGAGTGGCGTAATGGCAGCCGCGGTAGGTTTAGGTCCTATTGTCCGAAAGGACGTGGGGGTTCGAATCCCCCCTCCCGCACCACAGCGCCCTGTCACGAGGGTCACTATCGCGGGTCAGCACGGCTACCGCCGTAACAGGATGGCGGGCGTGAGTTTGCGTTTCGTCCTCGACCCCGCCCTGACTCCCGAGCTGCGCGAACGGATCGTCGCGCTGTGGACGGACGTCTCCAACGCCGGCGGGGCGGTCGGCTTCGTGCCACCGGTCACCACCGACGACGTCCGTACCCTCGCGGGCCCGGCGTTCGCCGCGATCTCCGACGGGCCGGACCGGTTGCTGCTCGGCTACGCGGGCGATCAGCTCGTCGCCGCGCTGATCCTCACCGACAACCGGTTCAACCTCAAGGCGCACTGGTGCGTGCTCAAGCGGGTGATGGTCCACCCGGACACCCAGGGCAAGGGGTACGGGCTCGCGCTGATGCGCGAGGCCGAGCGCCTGGGCCGGGAGCTGGGTCTGACGGCGCTGCACGTCACCCTGCGGGGCGGGCTAGGGCTGGAGAACTTCTACCAGCGGCTCGGCTACCGGGAGGTCGGCCGGCTGCCCGGCGCGCTGCGGGTCGGCCCCGGCGACGACCGCGACGAGGTCCTCATGTGGCTCGACCTCGTGCCCGCCACGGCCGCCGCCGACCGGCCCTGACCGAAGCCGGGCAACCGGCCGTAGCCGCGGCCGGACCCGGGCCGGCGTCGCGGCCGTAAGCGCTGGGTGGTCAGCTCAAGAGAGCGTCGACCCGGTGGCGCGCTGCCGCAGCCGACCGGCGGCGACCGTGGTCAGCGAGCGCAGCGGCTCCGCCAGCTCGGGACGGCCGCGGAGCTTCTCCTCCAAACGGACCCGCCACAGCCCGGCCTCGACCAGGCCGGGCTGCTGGTCGGTCGCCCAGCGCAGCCGCTCGCGCGTCTGGCCGAGCAGCGCCTGCCAGGCCGGGCCGAACAGTTCGCCGATCTCCGAGCTGAGCACGTTGAACAGGTCATCGTCGTGGACCGAACCGACGAACACCCGGGCGGTGTCCCAGGCCACCCGAGGCTGATGCAGCACGGTCATGTCGCCACCTCCGGCTCGATGTTGAGACCATCATCGATCCGCAGGTCGCGGGACACAAGGCCGACCAGGTCAGCCGTCGACGGTCACCGGATCGCCCACCGCCAGCTGGCCGGTCCGCACCGGCACGAGGTGCAGTCCGAAGAGGAGCTTCTGCCGGACGTTGCGGTACCGGGCCAGCGTGCGCAGCGGCTCCCGGCTCCGTACCCCGGTCTCCTGGTCGGTGGTGGTCACCACGCAGCGGTCGCATGACCCGGCGGCCCGGAACTGGACGCCGCCGATCCGCAGCGACCCGCCCTCCCAACCGTCCTCGGCCCAGGCCGGCGCGCCCTCGACGACCAGGTTGGGGCGGAACCGGCTCATCGGCACCGGTTCCTCGCCGGCCTCGACGAGCCAGTCGTTGAGCGCGGTCAGCGACGCGGCGTTGGCCAGCAGCAGCGGGTAGGCGTCGGCGAAGCTGACCTGGTCGCCGGTGTCGTGCGCGCGCGCGTCGGCGGCGAGGTGCCGAGCGGGGTGCGCCAGCCAGACCAGCCGGACCGGCCGGCCGAGCAGCGCGCTCAACCAGTCGTCCGCCGCCGGACCGGCGGGCAGCGCCGGGACGGGACGCTTGCGGCTGCGGAACGTGCGCGTCAGGACCGGGTCGCCGTCGGCCGGCTCGGGCACGTCGAGGTCGGGTTGTCCGTCGGCGCGCAGCAGCAGACCGCCGTCGCGGGGCGTCGCGTGCAGCCCGACCAGCCGGGTGGTCTCCCGTTGGGTGACGCCGACGCCGTCGGCGTCAACCACCATCCAGCGCCGGTCGCCGGCGAGCCCCCACGGCTGCACGAGCGCGCCGTCGTGGTCGAGCCGGTGGCAACCCTTGACCGGGTACGTGGAAATCGCGTTCAGCCGCACGCGGCTACCATGCCACGCCGATGCCGTCCCCGGGATACCAGTGGTTGGCCGGGGTCTCACGGTAGGCGAGGAACCGCCGGCCGGTCCGCTCGGCGTGCTCGGCGAGGACGTTGGTGGCCGTGACGTTGTCGGTGAGCAGCATCGCGCCCGGGGCGAGCTTCGGCTCCACCGCCTCGAACTCGCGCTTCTCGTGTGCCCGGCTGTGGTCGCTGTCGTGCAGGAAGAGGTCGACCGGCCGGTCGAGCGCCGCGATCGAGGCGATGGAGTCGCCGATCACCAGGTCGACCACCGACGACCAGGGCGTGGCGCGGGCCAGGTAGCCGGCCTCGGGGTTGATGTCCAGCGAGGTGAGCCGCCCGGGATGCCCCTCCTCGGCGTTGCGCAGCAGGGCCGAGGCGAGCACGCAGCTGCCGAGTCCCTTGTCGACTCCGGTCTCCACCACATGCGACGGGCGGGTGGCCCGGACGATGGCGTACCAACCGATCCGGCGGGCGTAGCGGACCTGCCTGTCGGCGAGGCCACGGCGGGCGGCGCCGGCGGTGGCCTGTTCGATGTGCCGGCGCAGCACGTCGTCGGACTCGATCTCGGCGAGGTAGCCGCGGACCTGCTTCACCGGCAGGTCGCAGACGACGCTGACGAACCAGGCCAGGTGGTGGCGGCTGAGCTTGGTCAGCTCGTACGTGTAGTTGTGGTGCTCCCGGGAAGTGACCAGCCAGCGGGCCGAGGTGCGCAGCACCTTGGCGTCGTGGCGGGCGACCCGGGCCAGCCGCTTGGGGAAGGCGGCAACGGGGGCGAGGGGGGTACGGGCGATCGCCCGCCGGAGCTTCGTTGCATCCACGGGTTGGTTCATACCAGGTGAAGCTGGCCGATGGCTGAAAATGCTCATGTTCGATATGCGCGACGACGGCGGCCGACCGGTGCGCGGTCCTGGCCGGACGAGGGTACGCGAGCCGGAATCTGAATCAGTAGCATCGCGCCCATGCCACGTCGAGAGCAGACCGCGGACCCCGGCTCGGACGAGACGAACGGGTTGACCGGTGGACCGGAGCAGGAGCCGACCGGGGCGCAGCCACCCCGGCGTCGGCGGTGGCGGCGAATAGTCCTGATCAGCCTGCTGGTGGTGGTGCTGCTCGGCGCCGGTGGCGCGGTCGCCGGTGGGCTCTACCTGCGTTCGGTGGAGTCGGGCATCGAGCGGGTCGACGCCTTCGAGGACGTGCCCGAGGAGGCCCGCCCGCAGCCGGTCGTCAAGGGCGCGATGAACATCATGATCCTGGGCAGCGACACCCGCGATCCAGAGCGGACGGAGGGTTCCCGGACCGACACCATCATCCTGGCCCACCTGCCCAAGGACCGGTCGAGCGCGCAGCTGATCTCGATCCCCCGCGACACCTGGGTGCCGGTGCCGAAGTCCAAGGACGGCAACCACGGCGGCCGGGACGCGAAGGTCAACGCCGCCTACGCCTGGGGCGGCGTGCCGCTGATGGTGCAGACCGTGGAGAAGTTCACCGACGTCCGGATCGACCACGTCGCGATCATCGACTTCGCCGGCTTCAAGGAGATCATCGACGCCCTCGGCGGGATCGACGTCAACGTGGAGAAGAACTTCACCTCGATCCACCCGCCGTTCCGCGCCTTCAAGCAGGGGGTACAGCGGATGGACGGCGAGGCGGCGCTCGACTACTCGCGCCAGCGCAAGCAGTTCGCCGACGGCGACTTCGCCCGGATCCGGCACCAGCAGCAGGTCATCAAGGCGATCCTGGACAAGGCGTCCTCCGGTGGCCTGCTGACGAACCCCGGCAAGCTGAACTCGTTCCTGCAGGCCACCTCGAACTCGGTCTCGGTCGACAAGAGCATGTCCCTGCTCGACATGGCGAACCAGATGCGCGGGGTGCGCGGCAGCAACCTGACGTTCCTCACCAGCCCCACCAAGGGCACCGGCACGGTCGGTTCGGAGAGCGTGGTCTTCGCCGACACGAAGCGGGTTCCGTCGTTCTACGAGGCGGTGCGGCGGGACGCGGTGCCGGACATCATCGCGCAGGGGAAGAAGTAGCCAACCGGGTCGCCCGACGGGCGGCCCGGACACCGACACGCGAAACGGGCGGCGGCCGCGAGGCCACCGCCCGTTTCGCTTCGCTCGATCGGCGCTCGATCAGTACGCGCCGCGGCGCGCCAGCACCACGCTGGCCGTGCGCCAGAGGATGCCCAGGTCGTAGACAAGCGACCAGTTGTCCACGTAGTGCAGATCCAGGCGGACCGCGTCGTCCCAGGTCAGGTCGGAGCGGCCGGAGATCTGCCAGAGCCCGGTGATGCCGGGGCGCACCAGCAGCCGGCGCCGCACGTCGCCCCGGTAGTCGTCGTCCTCGGTGGGCAGCGGGCGCGGGCCGACCAGCGACATCTGCCCGAACACCACGTTGATCAGCTGGGGCAGCTCGTCCAGCGAGAGCGCCCGCAGGTGCCGGCCGATCGGGGTGACCCGCGGGTCGTCCTTGATCTTGAAGAGCAGGCCGTCGCTCTCGTTCTGCTCCCGCAACGCCTCCAGCCGCTGCTCGGCGTCGGTGTACATGGTCCGGAACTTCCACACCTTGAACGCGCGGCCCTGGTAACCGATCCGGGTCTGCCGGAACATCACCGGACCCGGGTCGCTGACCTTGATGGCGATCGCGATCGCGAGCAGCACCGGGCTGAGCAGCACCATTCCGAGCAGCGCGGCGGCCCGGTCGAGCACGCTCTTGGTCAGCAGCGAGAGGCCGGAGATGGTCGGCTCCTCGACGTTGAGCAGCGGCAGCCCCTCGATCGGGCGGACGTGGATGCGGGGGCCGGTGACGTCGGTGACCTGCGGCACCACCACCAGGTTCAGCCCCGTGCCCTCCATCTGCCAGGCCAGCTTGCGCAGCTCGTACGACTCTAGGCTGGCCGGACCGCAGACGGCGATGGTGTCCGCGCCGAGCTGCTGCACCAGCGGCACCAGGTCCCAGCCGACGTAGACCGGCACCGGGGCTGTCACCCGCTCCCCCGGCCGCGGATGGTTCGGTAGGTGGATGCCGATCGGGCGGAACCCGGCGCCCGGGTTGCGGGTCACCACCTCGTGCAGCGCGAGCGCGTCGGAGAGCCGGCCCACCAGCAGCACCTTCTGCGACGCCCGCCCACTACGCCGGATGCGGCGCAGCACCACCCGGGCCGCGAACCGGGCCACCAGGGCGTAGAGCAGCAAGCAGAGGATGATCGCGGCGACCGTCGCCCGGGACAGGTCCTTCTTGAAGCCGAGGGCCAGGAACGACACGGCGGCGGCCATCGCCACGTTGGCCCGGACCACCCGCTTGAGTTCCTCGGTGCCGCGCCCGAGCGCCTGCCGGTCGTACGCGCCGAGAGCGGCGAGCATCACCAGCCAGCCCAACGGCACACCGACGTTGGCCACCAGCGAGAACGAGCTGATGCCGCCGAGGACCTGCTGGTCCCAGAAGCCGGCGTCGGCCTCGTCGAGCGCGACCACGACCGTCCGGCTGGCCGCCAGCGCGGCGAGGGCGTCGAGCAGGACCAGCCAGGCCACGTAGCGTCGGCGCCAGACCGCTCGCGGGGCCACCGGACGGGCAAACGCCGATCGGGGCATGCCGTTGGATGGCGGTGTGATGACCCCGAAATCGGGGTCGAACCTCGGCGTCGCCTGCGGCGCGACAGCCTGGAGGAACTGAGTGTGCGCGGACACGACCTTCCTTTCCCACATCGCCCCCGACGGGAGATCGCGACGAGCACCCTATGCGCTGGCGCGGTGCCCTGCCTAGTGGCGGTTCGGCCGTACCTGGCCTGGTCTGATCAGTTCGTCGACTGTCGATGGCGTGACCGCAGCTCCTGCATCAGCGCGTCGTGGGCCGGTTTCGGCCTGAATTCCCGGTCGTAGACGCAGGCGGCTCCGTAGCCCGGGAAGTGTGCGCCGATCCAGCTGCTGCCGTCCGAGAACCCCCAGAGCGTGAACGACTCGCAGGTCGACACGGCCAGACAGGTCGTGAGCATGTGCTGGTAGAGCAGCGCCTGCGAAACCAGCTTCTCCGGCGTCGCCGGCAGCTTGACCCGGACGTCGAGTTCGGTGATGGCGACCGACACGCCCAAATCCGCGAAACGCTGAAGGTTCCCGGCAATGCCGGTAGGTGCCTGATCGGCACGCAGGTGGCTCTGGAAGCCGACACCGTGCACCGGCACGCCACGCGCCCGAAGCTCGCGGACCAGGCCCAGCAGGGCGTCCGCCTTCTTGGACCGGCCCTCCGCCCCGTAGTCGTTGATGAAGAGCCGCGCGTCCGGGTCGGCCTCGTACGCCCAGCGGAACGCGTCGGCGATGTAGCCGGGCCCGAGTTTGCGCAGGAAGATGTTGTCCCGCAGGGTCCCGTCCTCGTTCAGCGCCTCGTTCACCACGTCCCAGGCCCAGACCTTGCCCCGGTAGCGGGTGACGACGGTGACGATGTGCTCCCGCATCAGCGCCCGAAGACGCTCGGCTGACCAGTCGTCGGTCACCCAGGACGGAACGCTGGCGTGCCAGACCAGGGTGTGGCCGTAGACGGCCTGACCGTGCGCGTGGGCGAACTCCACGAGCCGGTCGGCCGCGGTCCAGTCGTACTCTCCCCGTCGGGGCTCGAGGCTCGCCCACTTCATCACGTTCTCGGCCGTCACCGCGTTGAAGTTGGCGGCGAGCGTCTCGCGATATTGCTGGTCGGCGGCGAGCCGTCGCCCGTCAACGGCGGAGCCGATCCGCATGTTCGGCGGCGCGAGGCCGCGCAGACCGGACCAGGACGGCGACGGCGAGGGGGAAGCGGACGGCAACGTCTGCGTCTCGCCCCGTTGTGACTGGGCGACGAGCACCCCGCCGACCGCGACGGTGGCCACCACGGTCAGCGCGGCCAACCGGATCAGGCCGCGCTGTCGCCGTCGACGCCGCCGAAGGGCGGCACCTGCGGGATCCGCCGCGTCGTCCGCCGTCCTTGCCGCCTGCCGACCGACGTCCCTGGCGGGATCGGCCGCACGGACGGCGGATCCGGCGGGGACAACTCCAGTCATCACGATCCCCAAGCAGCGAGGCCAGCACGAACGAGCCCGACGGTCGCGGTTGGACAGTCCTACCCGGTGAGTCGCTCCGCCGCCCGGCCCGCCAGCCGACGGATCACCGCCCGACGGCGGTGACCAACCACTTGCCGACCTCACTCGCCGCGCGCACCGCCACGATACACAGGGCGAGGCCCGGAATGCGCGGGCGACTGTATTTCTTGATCATCTTGCGCCAAGCAGCAACGCCGGCAAGGCGCCGTCGGCTGATGTTGCCGCTGTGCCGGTGGAACCGCACAACCGGCTGGTCGAGTCGTTGCAGGTGCACGCCGGTGCTCAGGGCACGCAACACCAGCTCGACATCCACTTTGATCGACATCTGCTCGTCGTATCCGCCGAGTTGAAGCAGCAACTGGCGGTCGATGGACATGCCGGAGTGCTTGAAGGGCAGCCGTGGCCGGGTCAGCACGGACCAGAGCATCCGACGCGAGTCGGGGTAGGACGGGAGCCTGATCACCCTTGCCGAATCGCCGACGAACTCCTCGTAGTCGGTGTAGACCCAGCGCGCGCCGGTGCGAGACAGGAAGTCGTGGATCCGGGCCAGACCGTCGGGGGCCAGTTCGTCGTCCGAGTCGAGCACGGTGACGGTCCTGCCCCGGGCCACCCGCAGGGCCGCGTTGCGCGCGGCGCTGATGCCCGTCGGCTCCTGCCGGACGACGAGAATCCGTCGGTCTGCCAGCAGGCCCGCCTCGGCCAGCCCGTCCCGAGCGGGTACGGCCGATCCGTCGTCCACCACGACGATCTCGAAGTCGCTGAAGCTGTTGGCCAGCACGCTCTGGATGGACTTCACCAGCAGCTGTGGCCGGTCCCGGACGGCGATGCAGACCGAGATCGCCGGGGTGACCCGTTCGGCCGCCCGCACCAGCGACACGGTCGACGCGTCGACGGCCGGCATCATCAGCACCGTGGGTTCGTCGAGCTTTGACAGCTGGGGCTCCTGATCGGACGGGAGCGTGCTGCCGGCGGAGTCACGCAGCGAAGGCGTCGAGTAGGCGGGGTGGCTCGTCACGGACGGAGGCCGTTTCGCAGCCCGGCTGGGCTACCTGCGCCGCCCGGCAGGACGGCTCCACCAATCGACACGGCTCCGCGATCCAACACGTCCATACCTTCGCCACCCCCATGAAAGCCACCATTTGCAGCGACATTTTCAGCGACGCGTTCGTAGGAACGTTCCCTTGATCGACGACAATGAAGATCCATCGCGCAACAACAGGGAGTATAGCCATCGCTACACCCCCGCACCATCACCCAACAGTCACCACGATGCGGGCCGGAAATCGTTGATACAGCCAGGGATTCGCTGGTCAGGGCCCTGTTGCGGCGCCGGTCGGGCATACCGCCGAAGCAGCCGGCCGAACTGGCACCGTCCGGTGGAATCCACATTGACCAAAAATACGATCTTGACGGCGGCACGGGTTGTTCGTGGTGTGCGAATGACGGGCGGAGGCGAACAACCGGGGCATGTCTACGCTTACATTCCCATGTGTCCGATCCGGTGTAATCGTCCGATCACGAGCCGGCGGCCGGCCACTGCGCCCCACCCGGCGATCAGCCGGTCGTCGACCGCCGACGGACGAGTAGCACGGCGAGGATGACGAGCCCGACGAGCAGCACGCCGGATCCGACCAGCAGGGGAACGACCAGGCCCGACCCGTCCCCCTGCGCGCTGTCCAACCGCTCGCGCTCGGCGGCGTTCTGCCGGTAGGCCTGCGCGAGCAGGTTGGCGGGTGCCGCGTTGGCGGCCTTCTCCAACTGCGTGACAGCGACCGACAGGTCGCCGCCGAAGTACGCGTCCAGCCCGCTGCGGTAGATCTTGTCGGTCTCGCCGAGCGTGTTGCCGACCCCGGCCTCGTCGAGAAGCGCGCCGATCGTCGACGCCGGCACGACCGCCCGGTTCGCCTTGTCCGGTAGCGCCTGGTCCTGATCGATCACGCCCGCTACCTGGCCGTTGGGATCAAGGGCGATACCACCGTGCGACACGGTTCCGAGGTCCCCGCTGATCCGGTACATCGAGACCGAGCCGAGCCGGCTCGTGCCGGTGACCGTCACCTTCTTCGACTGGGGACGGTAGACAGCGTTGCGGAAGACGGTGTCGGTGGTCCGGAAGCCGAGGATGAACAGCGAGGCGTCCTGGTCGAAGCTCGCCGACCGGTTGAGTTCCACCGCCGGCAGGTTGTCCTGGGCAAGCTTGATCAGTGCGGTGCTGCCACTCTCCGCGGGCAAGCTCCGGACGACCTCGGCCGCGATGGCCGGCTCCTTCGACACGTTGCCCTTGGCGTTGTTGAGCTGCCCGTACACCTCACTGACCGGCTTGGTGCCCGGTTCGGCGCCGGTGAACCGCACCTTGGGCAGGTTGGTCCGGATGTAGTTGGCGACCTCCCCGCTGGGAAGCTTCTTCTCCTGCACGAGCAACCGGGCGAGCGCGTCGACGGCGATCCACCGGGCGTGATCCTCGTCCGGCGCGACGCAGGAGCCGCTGGTGACGGCGTGGCCGCTCGAACTCACCAGGAAGCCACTGCATCGACGGATGAAGCTGACGGGGGTGGGGCGTACCAGGGCATTCGTGGCGGCGTCGCGGACGTAACCGGTGAAGACCGCCTCGACGAAGACCAGCGACGGCGCGGCCACCGCGAGGGCGTGCTCCTCCGGGCTGTAGAGGGCGGCCTGCGCCCACGGCTTCAGCCCCGGCTCGACCGGTTCGGCGGTGGAGGTCGCCGTGGCGGCGATCGTCGGCAGGGGGTCGGGGTCGGTCTGGTCGTTGCCGGCGATGGCCCAGACGCCGACGCCGCTGCCCACGGCCGCCACCAGCACGAGCGCGGCCACCCCCACCCAGAGCCCGGTACGCCGCCGGGGCGGCTCCGAAGGCTTGATCCGCCGGACGGGGGCGTTGAACGGGTCGTAGGACGGCGGATCCGAAGGAGCGGCGGACACCGGCGCGGGTGAGTGGGGCGCGTCGACAGCGGGCTGCGGGGTCGGCGCGGGCTGCACGGTGGGCAGCGGGCCGGCGTGCAGGGCCCAGGGTGCGAACGATCCACCGGACGTCGGCTGTGGGGCGCCGGAGACGGGCTGCGGTGGCGCGGAGACCTGATGTGGAGCGCCGGACACCGACTGCGGTGGTGCGGAGGCCTGCTGCGGCACCCCGGAAATCGACTGCGGCGGCCCGGAAACCTGCTGTGGCACCCCGGAGACCGGCTCCGTGCCTCCTTGATCGTCCGTCGGCACCAACTGGTACTCCTGCCCCAACGCGCGGAACAGCTTCTCGGCGCCCGGGCCGACCTCCGCCGGATAGGCCACCCACGGCTCCGCCGCGGAGAAGTCGGCGTACGCGAAGGCCTGCCCGCCCGGCGTCTGGGACATGGCGTCGGCGGTGCCGGCGAAGCTTTCCCGCCAGCCCGGTGTGTTCGCGGCCGCGGCGTCCAGCACCGCCACCGTCACGAACCGGCCCTGCCCGTCGATCGCAGCCCAGGCCTTGCCCACAGGGCAGGTGCCCAACAAGTGGGTGAACCGGTACGGGCCAACCGACTGCATGCGCACTCCTCTGCTCGACCGCCGTGCGGATCCTACAGAGGGGACGCTCACGAGTCCGTCCGCCGGTCGGCCGACCGACAGCCACCGAGAGGATGCGCCGGCATGGCGGGGGTTGCTCTCTGAAAGTTTTCATGCATAGAGTCACGGCGTGAATGAAGGAGCTGTCGCCGCGCCCACCGAGCGGGTGCTCGATCTGTTCCACGGGGTGCGGCTCACCCCCACCCAGCGGCGGATCGCGCACTGCCTGGTGCAGCACGCGCCGACCGCGGCGTACCTCTCCGCCGCCGAGGTGGCTGAGCTGGCCGGGGTCAGCCAGCCCTCGGTCACCCGATTCGCGGTCGCGCTCGGCCACGACGGCTACCCCGCGCTGCGCCGCCGGCTCCGCGAGCTGACCGCCGGCGCGCTCGGTGGTCCGACCGACGCCGGCAACGAACTCCAGCAGGCGGTCCGCGCCGAGATCGGCAACCTGGACCGGCTGACCGACCAGCTCGCCGACCGGGACCGGATCGCCGAGACGGGCCGGCAGCTCGCCGCCAGCCGCCCGCTGCCGGTGCTCGGCCTGCGCGCCGCCGCGCCGCTGGCCGCGTACTTCGCCTACTTCGCCGCCAAGGTGCACCCCGACGTCCGAGTACTCGACGACGGCGGCAGCCTGCTCACCGACCGCCTGGAGCAGGCGGCCGAGGCCGGCGCCTCGGCGGTACTGGCCTTCGTGCTGCCCCGCTATCCCCGGGAGACCCTGGACGCGCTGCGCGACGCGCGCGCCGCCGGGTTGACCGTGGTGGCGATCACCGACTCGCCGGTCAGCCCGGCCACCGAACACGCCGACGTGGTGCTGCCCGCCGCGGTCGGCGCCCAACTCGTCTTCGACCTGCACACCGCCCCGATGACCCTGGCCATGGTGCTGCTCCAGGCGATCTGCGACGCCGCCCCCGCCGACACCCAGCGCCGGCTGGAAGCGTTCGAGGCGTCCGCCGCCCGCCGACAGCTGTTCCTCGGCTGAGAGGAGAACTGACATGTCCCACCCGGTCCGCGCCGCCCGCGGCGTCGAGCGCACCGCCCGCGGCTGGCCGCAGGAGGCCGCGCTGCGGATGCTGATGAACAACCTGGACCCGGAGGTCGCCGAGCGCCCCGAGGACCTGGTGGTCTACGGCGGCACCGGCAAGGCGGCGCGGGACTGGCCGTCCTACCACGCGCTGGTACGCACCCTCACCGACCTGCGCGACGACGAGACGATGCTGGTGCAGTCCGGCCGGCCGGTCGGGGTCATGCGTACCCACGAGTGGGCGCCGCGGGTGCTGCTGGCCAACTCCAACCTGGTCGGCGACTGGGCCACCTGGCCGGAGTTCCGCCGGTTGGAGCAGCTCGGCCTGACCATGTACGGGCAGATGACCGCCGGCTCCTGGATCTACATCGGCACCCAGGGCATCCTCCAGGGCACCTACGAGACCTTCGCCGCGGTCGCGGCCAAGAGGTTCAGCGGCACCCTGGCCGGGACGCTGACGCTCACCGCCGGCTGCGGCGGGATGGGCGGGGCGCAGCCGCTCGCGGTCACCATGAACGGCGGCGCCTGCCTGATCGTGGACGTGGACCGCAGCCGGCTGGAACGGCGGGTGCACGACCGCTACCTCGACGAGATCGCGGACAGCCTGGACGACGCGGTGCGGCGCGTCCTCGCCGCGAAACGGGAACGCCGGGCACTGAGCGTCGGCGTGGTGGGCAACGCCGCCGTCGTCTTCCCCGAGCTGCTGGTCCAGGGCGTCGAGATCGACATCGTCACCGACCAGACCAGCGCGCACGACCCGCTGTCGTACCTGCCGGTGGGCGTGGAACTGGCCGACGCCCGGGACTACGCGGCGGCGAAGCCGGCCGAGTTCACCGACCGGGCCCGGGCATCGATGGCCCGGCACGTGGCGGCGATGGTCGGCTTCCTCGACGCCGGCGCGGAGGTCTTCGACTACGGCAACTCGATCCGGGGCGAGGCGCAGCTCGGCGGGTACGAGCGGGCCTTCGACTTCCCCGGCTTCGTGCCGGCCTACATCCGGCCGCTGTTCTGCGAGGGCAAGGGCCCGTTCCGGTGGGCGGCGCTCTCCGGCGACCCGGCCGACATCGCGGCCACCGACCGGGCGATCCTGGAGCTGTTCCCGGAGAACGAGTCCCTCGCCCGGTGGATCCGGCTGGCCGGTGAGCGGGTCGCGTTCCAGGGCCTGCCGGCCCGGATCTGCTGGCTCGGCTACGGCGAGCGGGACAAGGCCGGCGTGCGGTTCAACGAGATGGTCGCCTCTGGCGAGCTCTCCGCCCCGGTGGTGATCGGCCGGGACCACCTGGACACCGGCAGCGTGGCCAGCCCCTACCGGGAGACCGAGGCGATGGCCGACGGCTCCGACGCGATCGCCGACTGGCCGTTGCTCAACGCGCTGGTGAACACGGCCAGCGGGGCGTCCTGGGTCTCGATCCACCACGGTGGCGGGGTGGGCATGGGCCGGTCGATCCACGCCGGCCAGGTCTGCGTCGCCGACGGCAGCGCGCTCGCCGGTCAGAAGATCGAGCGGGTGCTGACCAACGACCCGGCGATGGGCGTGATCCGGCACGTGGACGCCGGCTACGACAGCGCCCGCGAGGTGGCCGAGCGGACCGGCGTACGGGTGCCGATGGCCGAGGGAAACGCGTGAGCGCGCGGAGTGCAGCGCAGCGGAGCCCCGCAGCCGCGAACAAGAGGAGCACCGCGTGAGCGACCTCGCCGCCCGGTTCCGGGCGCTCTGGGACGAGATCGCGCCGATCGGGCGGGACGCCGGCAGCGGCGGCTACCTGCGCTACGCGCTGACCGAGCCGGAGCTGCGACTGCGGGCCTGGTACCGGGAGCAGGCCGACCGGCGCGGACTGCCGGTCACCGAGGACGGCAACGGCAACCTCCTCGCCTGGTGGGGCGAGGCGGACGCCGGGAACGCGGTGCTGACCGGCAGCCACTTCGACTCGGTGCCGCACGGCGGCGCGTACGACGGTCCGCTCGGCATCGTCAGCGCGTTCCTCGCCCTGGACGAGCTGCGCGCCGCGGGCGTCACCCCGGCCCGGCCGGTGGTCGTCGGCGCGTTCGTCGAGGAGGAGGGGGCCCGGTTCGGCGTACCGTGCCTGGGTTCCCGGCTGCTCACCGGCGCGCTGCCGGCGCAGCGGGCGGCGGCGCTGCGGGACGCCGACGGGGTCAGCTTCGCCGACGCGTTGGGCCACCCGCCGGCGGGCGCCCGACCGGAGCTGCTCGGCCGGTTCTCCTCCTTCGTGGAGCTGCACGTCGAGCAGGGCCGCGCGCTGGCCGACACCACCGCGCCGGTGGCGGTGGCCAGCGCCATCTGGCCGCACGGGCGTTGGCGCTTCGACTTCACCGGCGAGGGCAACCACGCCGGCACCACCCGGATGGCCGACCGCCGCGACCCGATGCTGACGTACGCGTTCACCGTGCTGGCGGCGAACAAGGAGGCCCGGCTGCGCGGCGCGCACGCCACTGTGGGCCGGGTGTCGGTGGAGCCGAACGCCACCAACGCGATCCCGTCGAAGGTGACCGGCTGGCTGGACGCCCGCGCGGCCGAGCCGGAGACGCTGGCCGGCCTGGTCGAGGCGGTCCACGGCAAGGCGGTCGAGCGGGCCCGGCGCGACGGCACCGAGATGACGGTGACCGAGGAGTCCGCCACCCCGCTGGTGGCCTTCGACGGCGGGCTGGCCGACCGGCTGGCCCGGCTGCTCGACGCGCCGGTGCTGCCGACCGGAGCCGGACACGACGCCGGCGTCCTCGCCGCGTACCTGCCGACCGCCATGCTCTTCGTCCGCAATCCGACCGGTGTGTCGCACTCCCCGGCCGAGTCGGCGAGCGACGATGACTGCGCCGCCGGGGTGACCGCGCTGGCCCGGGTGCTGGCGGAGCTGGCATGTTGACGGCCGTCGCCGCGGCCCGCCGGGCACCGGCGGGCGACGGCGGATCGCCGCGTTCGCGCTGTTTCGAGAGGGGGCCCGCGGAATGACCGCGACCCGCTGGCTGGCCGAGTACGCCTGGCTGCCCGACCACGACGAGCCGACGGCCGACGTGCTGATCGAGGCGACGGACGGCCGGTTCACCGCGGTGACGCCGCTGACCGGCGGCGACTCACCGACCGCCGGGGTCGACGTGCTGACCGACGCGGTACGGCTGCCCGGGCTGACCCTGCCCGGGCTGGCCAACGCGCACTCGCACGCCTTCCACCGGGCGCTGCGCGGGCGTACCCACGGCGGCCGGGGTGACTTCTGGACCTGGCGTGACCAGATGTACGCGGTGGCCGACCGCCTCGACCCGGACTCCTACCTGGCCCTGGCCCGGGCCGCCTACGCCGAGATGGCGCTGGCCGGGGTGACCTGTGTGGGCGAGTTCCACTACCTGCACCACGGGCCCGGCGGGACGCGCTACGACGACCCGAACGCGATGAGCGCCGCGCTGGTCGAGGCGGCCGCCCAGGCCGGCATCCGGCTCACCCTGCTCGACGCCTGCTACCTAACCGCCTCGGTGGACGGGCAGCCGCTGGTCGGGCCGCAGCTGCGCTTCGGTGACTCCGACGCCGCGCGGTGGGCCGAACGGGTGGCCGCGTTCTCCCCGGCCGGTGGGCACGTCCGGGTCGGCGCGGCGGTGCACTCGGTGCGCGCCGTCCCCGCCGAGCAGCTGAGCACGGTGGCGCGCTGGGCCCGCGAGCGCGACACGCCGCTGCACGTGCACCTCTCCGAGCAGCCCGCGGAGAACGACGCCTGCCGGGCGGTGCACGGCTGCACGCCCACCCGGCTGCTGGCCGACCGCGAGGTGCTCGGCCCGGCCACCACCGCCGTGCACGCCACCCACCCGACCAGCGGCGACCTGACGCTGCTCGGCGAGAGCCGTACCGGTGTCTGCCTCTGCCCCACCACCGAGCGGGACCTGGCGGACGGGATCGGCCCGGCGCGGCGGATGGCCGACGTCGGCATCCCGCTCAGCCTGGGCAGCGACAGCCACGCGGTGATCGACCTCTTCGAGGAGGCCCGGGCGGTGGAGCTGGACGAGCGGCTGCGCACCCGCCGGCGCGGCCACTTCACCGGCTTCGACCTGCTGCGCGCGGCGTCCGCCGCCGGGCACGCCGCGCTCGGGTGGACCGACGCCGGCCGGCTCGCGGTCGGTGACCGGGCCGACCTGGTCACGGTACGGCCGGACAGTGCCCGGACCGCCGGGGTGCCGCCGGTCGGGGTGTTCTTCGCGGCCACCGCCGCCGATGTCACGCACGTCGTGGTCGACGGGCGGACGGTGGTGGCCGAGGCTCGACACGTGGCCGTCGACGTACCGACCGAACTGCGGGCGGCCATCGCGGCGGTGACGTCGTGACCACGGACCTCTTCCCGGAGCGGCCGGCGCGGCCGGGCGACCCGGTACGCCCGGCGGGCCGGAACACCGGCAGCCTGCTGGTCGACAACATCGGCGAGCTGGTCACCAACACCGACGGGGCGGGCGGCCCGTTGGGCATCCGCCGGGACGCCGCCCTGCTGGTCGAGGACGGGCAGGTGGCCTGGATCGGGCCGGCCCGGGACGCCCCGGCCGCCGACCGGCGGATCGACGCCGACGGCGCGGCGGTGCTGCCCGGGTTCGTGGACAGCCACGCCCACCTGGTCTTCGCCGGCGACCGGGCCGCCGAGTTCGCCGCCCGGATGGCCGGGCAGCCGTACACCGGCGGCGGCATCCGGACCACGGTCGGCGCCACCCGCGCGGCCGCCGACGACGAGCTGCGGGCCACCGTACGGCGGTTGCGCGAGGAGGCGCTGCGGCAGGGCACCACCACCATCGAGATCAAGAGCGGCTACGGCCTCACCGTCGCCGACGAGGCCCGCTCGCTGCGGATCGCCGCCGAGTTCAGCGAGGACACCACGTTCCTCGGCGCGCACGTCGTCCCGGCCGAGTACGCCGACCGCCCCGACGACTACGTCGGCATGGTGTGCGGGCCGATGCTGGCCGCCGCCGCCCCGCACGCGCGCTGGATCGACGTCTTCTGCGAGCGGGGCGCCTTCGACGTCGACCACGCCCGGGCCATCCTCGCCTGCGGGCAGGCCGTCGGGCTCGGCGTCCGGGTGCACGCCAACCAGCTCGGCCCCGGCCCGGGCGTTCAGCTCGGCGTGGAGCTCGGCGCGGCGAGCGTGGACCACTGCACCCACCTCAGCGACGCCGACGTCGACGCGCTCGCCTCGACGACGATCGGCTGCATGTGCGCCGACGGGCGGCACACGTCGACCGTGGCCACCCTGCTGCCGGGCGCCGAGTTCTCCACCCGCTCGCCCTACCCCGACGCGCGTCGCCTGCTCGACGCCGGCGTCACCGTGGCGCTGGCCACCGACTGCAACCCCGGCTCGTCGTACACCTCGTCGATGCCGTTCTGTATCGCCCTCGCCGTCCGCGAGATGCGGATGACCCCGGCGGAGGCCGTCTGGGCCGCCACCGCGGGCGGCGCCCGGGCGCTGCGCCGCGACGACGTCGGGGTGCTGCGCCCCGGCGCCCGGGCCGACCTGATCGTCCTCGACGCCCCGTCCCACCTGCACCTGGCCTACCGGCCCGGGGTTCCACTGATCCGCCAGGTCCTGCAAAACGGAGTACCGCAATGTCGATCGTGACCATTCAGCCCACCGGGGTCTCCCCCGCCGACGTGCTCGCCGTGGCCCGCGGCTCCGCCAAGGTCGTGATCGACCCGGCCGCGACGGACGCGATGGCGACCAGCCGGGCGATCGTGGACGGCATCGAAGCCGCCGGCCGCCCCGTCTACGGCGTCTCCACCGGTTTCGGGGCGCTGGCCAACACCTTCGTCGCGCCGGAGCGGCGGGCCGAACTCCAGCACGCGCTGATCCGCTCGCACGCCGCCGGGGTGGGCGCGCCGATGCCGCGCGAGGTGGTCCGGGCGATGATGCTGCTGCGGGTGCGCTCGCTCGCGCTCGGCCGGTCCGGCGTCCGACCGCTGGTCGCCGAGGCCCTGGTCGATTTGCTCAACCACGAGATCACCCCGTGGGTGCCGGAGCACGGCTCGCTCGGCGCCTCCGGCGACCTGGCGCCGCTGGCGCACTGCGCGCTGGTGCTGCTCGGCGAGGGCTGGGTGCTCGGCCCGGCGGGTGAGCGGATCGACGCGGCCGACGCGCTGCGCGGGGCCGGGTTGAAGCCGATCGAGCTGGCCGCCAAGGAGGGCCTGGCGCTGATCAACGGCACCGACGGCATGCTGGGCATGCTGCTGCTCGCCCTGAACGACGCCGCCCACCTGTTCGCCATGGCCGACGTGACCGCCGCGCTGGCGATCGAGGCGATGCTCGGCTCCGAGCGGCCGTTCCTGCCCGAGCTGCACGCCATCCGGCCGCACCCGGGCCAGGCGGCTTCGGCGGCGAACATCCACCGGCTGCTGCAGGACTCCCGGGTGATGGACTCGCACCGGGACGACCTGGCGCACGCGGTGCAGGACGCGTACTCGATGCGCTGCGCGCCGCAGGTGGCCGGTGCGGCCCGGGACACCCTGGAGTTCGCCCGTACGGTGGCGGCCCGCGAGCTGGTCTCGGTGGTGGACAACCCGGTGGTGCTGCCGGACGGCCGGGTCGAGTCGACCGGGAACTTCCACGGCGCGCCGCTCGGCTTCGCCGCCGACTTCCTGGCCATCGCCGCCGCCGAAGTGGGGGCGATCGCCGAACGGCGGGTCGACCGGCTGCTGGACGTCACCCGCAGCCGGGACCTACCGGCGTTCCTCTCCCCCGACGCCGGCGTCAACTCCGGGCTGATGATCGCCCAGTACACCGCGGCCGGGATCGTCGCGGAGAACCGCCGGCTGGCCGCGCCCGCCTCGGTGGACTCGCTGCCCACCAGCGGGATGCAGGAGGACCACGTCTCGATGGGCTGGGCGGCGACCAAGAAGCTGCGTACGGTGCTGGACAACCTGGCCAGCGTGCTCGCCGTCGAGCTGCTGGCCGGGGTGCGCGGCCTGCAGCTGCGCGCGCCACTGGTCCCGTCGCCGGCCGGACAGGCCGCGGTCGCCGCCCTCGGCGGCATCGCCGGTGAGCCGGGGCCGGACACCTTCCTCGCCCCGGTGATGGCCGCCGCCCGCGACGTGCTCGCCGGCCCCGACCTGCGCGCCGCCATCGAACGCGAGATCGGTCCGCTGGCCTGACCAGCGGCCGAACCGGCACAGGGGTGGGGCTCGCTCCACCCCTGTGCCCACGCGGGCTCAACCTCCGGTGACCGTCCGGCGGATCTCGGCCCAGGACGGCAGTTGGGCGCCCGCCACGACATTCCGCTTCACCCGGGACCAGAACAGGACCAGAAGTATCGCCTCGGACAGCACCGTCGCCCAGGCGGCCCCGGCCACGCCGAACATCGGGATCGCGGTGGCCAGCGCGGCCAGGTAGACGAGCGATCCCAGCCCCTGGAGGAGCACCTTCTGCCGCACCAGGCCGCCGCTCATCAGCAGCGATTCGACACTGGCGGAGCCGAAGCGCAGGGGGATCGCAAGCGCGAGAATCGCCATCACCGGGACGGACGGGCGGTACTCGGCGCCGAAGATCAAGGGAATGGCGTAGCGGCCTGCGACGGCGACGACGAGGCCGACCAGCAGCCCGAGACCGATCATCCCGACCGTGCCGGCACGGTAGGCGATGAGGACCGCGCTGCGGTTGGAGCGGGACCACCGGTGCAGCTTCGCCAGGAAGTACTGCTGATAGACGATGCGGGGCAGGAGGTAGATCGCGGTCAGCAGCGTCATCGGCACGGCGAGCACGGCAGCGGCCTCCGGGCTCAGAAACTCGGCGGAGGTGACGATGCCCAGTTGCATGCCCAGTTGATAGAAGAGGCTGCCCAGCAGGAACAGGCTGGTTCCGCTGACCAGGTGGCTCATCCGCGGCGCGCGCGCCGGGCGAGCGAGCACCTGCGTGTGGCCCTCCAACGTCGCCCGGGCGTACCAGAACGGTGCGATCACCAGGACGCTGATGACCACCGTGACGGCGGCCACGAAGGCGTAGCCCAGCGCCACCATGAGCGCCGACAGCCCGAAGAAGCCGGTCACGAGGGCCACCAGGAGCCGGCCGACCTGCGGCGCCAGTTGCAGCGCCGCGAGCTGCCCGTAGGCGCCCTGCAGTTGGAGGGCCGACCCGGACAGCGCCATGGCGACGAGCGACAGGATGATCGGGGCGAGCCCGATGCGTAGGCCGGCGGTGACGGAGTCGTCCCGGTCGAGCAGACCCCACCCGACGAGCGCCAGGACCAGCAGGCCGGACGTGACGACCACCAGCACGATCGACGGCCGCACCCAGCGGAACGCCCTCGGTCCCTCGCGTCCGAACCGCTGCAGCCAGAACTCGGCGACCCCGAAGATGGCCAACGGCCCGGCCAGCGTCACCAGCGAGATGACTGACATGAAGGCGCCGAAGTCCGCCTTGGGCAGGCTACGGGCGAGCAGCACCTGGGTGAGGAACGCGATCAGGGTGACGCCGGCTTGGCTGATCCCGAGCATTCCCAGCTGACGGAGCCGGCGTGCCATGCCGCCGCCGGACCGGCTGGACGTCGGCGTACCGGTCCGCAGCTCCACCATCATCTGGTCGCTTCGGCCGAGACGTGCGACCTCAACATCTCCAGCTCGGCCTCCGTGCGACTCATCCAGGCCTCGCGGGCCGCCGCGATCCGCCCGGCTGCAGCAGGGTCGTCTCCGATCGCCTTGCGGACGCCTGCGGCGAGGGCCTCGGGCTCGTTGGCGACGAGTGTAGCGAAGCTTCCGAACAGGGCCTCGGTGGTGCGGGTGTGCGACAGGACCAGCGGTCGGCCCGCGCTCAGCGCCTCGCACGCGCCGCTGGGCTGCGTGGCGTCCCGGTCGGTCAACACGACGACCGCACGCGCGGCGGCGAGCGCCGCCTCGTAGTCGGGGAGGTCGAGGAAGCCCAGGGTGGTGAAGTTGGGCAGCCGCTCGGCGCGCTCGCGAAGCGGCGGGGGCAGCCGGTGCAGTGGTGCGGTGGTCACGAAGTTGACCTCGGGCAGGGCCTCGATCGCGTCGATGAGGACGTCCATCGGCTCATCCGGGGCGACGGTGGCCACGACGAACACCCAGTCGCGCGGTGCCGCCGGCGGGATCTCCCGGAGCGGGTCGTGCACGACGAGTGTGCGCAGGCCCGGGAAGGCCGCGCGGGCGATGACGTCGGCCTCCTGGGTGTGCGTCAGGACCAGCTTCGCCCCGCGCAGCACCGTTTCGGTGCTCGGAACCCGGCGCCACCACGACTGGAACTGCCCGTTGTGCGCGTCGACCACGTAGGGAACCCGACCGAGGTAGGGCGCCAGGGCTGCCAGGTGGGGCTGCGCCTGCGCCACCACGAACGATGGTCGCCGGGACCGGAGCAGCTTGAGGTCGTTCCAGGTGTGGGCGAGGTAGTCGAAGGGGCGGAGCGCCTTCGGCGTCGCCTTGGCCGGGCGCCATGCCAATTCGGCGCCCAACGCCTGCGCGAGTACGTCCGACCGACGCTGATAACGCTTCCACGAAATGAAGAGGGGGGCGCTCATTCGCGATCACCACTAGTGTCCGTTGCCAGTGCGACCGGCGCGTTCACCCGGGGATAGAACGCGATGATCAGCATCAGGGAGAGGAAGAACATCCACATGAAGTACGAATAGGAGGTCGGCTTCTGCGTCAGCGCCGAGATGACTGTCACGGCGTAGAGGACCGAGAGCATCCAGCGCGCCTCGACCGCGATGGCACGCCTCGTCACCCGCCAGAGGTTGATGAAGATAATCGTCATCAGGATGACCCCGAGCAGCCCCCAGACCACGAAGATCCGCAACGGGTCGCTGTGCGTGTTCCACGGTTCGTAGGCCAGCCCGATGAGCCAGATATCCAGCGGGGCGTCCCCCCACACCTCCGCCAACTTGAACCAGATCTGCCCGCGGCCGTGCAGGAACTCGTCGTTCGTCGGATTCAGCGAGCCGATCTGGGTGGCGAGAAAGACCGCGCGGTCGAAAAGATAGGCGCCCCAACGGACCGCAGCGAGGACCACCAGCACGACGAGAGCGACAGCGCCCCATACGGCGGTGCGGAATCGCAGGTTGGAAACCTGACGGATCAGTTCGGGAAGCCGGCGCAGCTCGAACGCCACGATCACGAAAGCCACGCAGACGATGGTTATCCGGTGGGTGCTCACGACCGCGGTGGCGGTCAGGAACGCGACGGCGGCATAGCGGGCCAGCGGGCTGATCCGCAGCCGGTCACCGGCGGCATAGAGAATGAACACCGCGAAGATCAGGAGCCGCCCGAGTGACGCCGGGTGGAAATAGCCACCCGAGGCACGCCCGACCTTGCCGCTCATCAGGTTGAAGAAGTAGGTGTACGGCACGACGCCGACGACCTGCAGCCAGGCGATCACGGAGTGCACGACGGCGCCGGCGACCACGAGCAGCAGGACCCAGCGCAGCCGGTCGAGCGAGAACCAGCCCGGCCTGACGAACATGACCGCCAACAACACGATCGGCGCGAACCCGACCGCGAGCTGGGCGGCCTGCGTGATGATCCCGCTCTTCGGCGCGATGTACGGCCCGAAGATCTCCCGCACGTTGGCCGTGGTGAAGACCTGGAAGAACTCTTCCCGGGCCGGCAGGGCGATCAGGCCGATAACGGAGAACAGGCCGAGGAGAACCAGCGAGACGATCGCGGGCGTCAGATTGGTCAGGAACCTTCTCGACGCCACGGTCACGGCGACGAAGGCGCCCACCATGAGAACCGCGCCAATCACCGTCGCCACCATGCCGGAATCCACGGTGTCGGCCGCGACCTTCGCACCGAAGACGTCGAAGAATGGCTTCACGCCAACCATCACCAGCGCGAGCACGGTCATTATCCGGGCGGCTGCCCAGAGAAAGCGTGTGATCGGGGTGTCGGCTGGGGAATTGTGCGCGGTGTCGGCGGAGAGCGGCAGGCTCCTGCCCATCAGACGACGGCCACCGCCCACAGTCTGGGTCGCCGCCGGCTTCTGAGGCATTATGTCCATTTCATGATCCTCTCCGCCCTACCTCTCGGGGCACTATACGCGAGGACCATGACCACCAGAGGTCGCCTCTGTCGCCCCGAAACCCGGCGACGAGCACCGCCGTCTGGCGGCATTTTCGCCACTTTCGACCGCATCTCGGTGGGCACCGACAGGACGGGCGTCGGCGACCGCGAGGACCGATCGCCGCTATTAGGCGGAGAACTGCCATAACTGTCGACCACTCCGGCACGTTCAATGGCACCGGCGCCGAGGCTCAAGCGGTAATCTGCGCCGTCCCGCACGTGCCGGCGCCATCCTCGGGACGGAACGCGGCCGGAGCGCCGGGAAGCCTCGGCGCGCCGGTCACCGCGCCCGCTCCCCGTCCGCACCGGGCTTGCCGTCACCGCGCCGTGCTTGCCGCGATGCGGTCGACGAGGTGAGTGCCGAGCGTGCGGGCGTAGGTCGCGGTGATGTGGTGCGTGTCGCGATAGACGATGACGTTGCCGATCACCAGAGGACACTCGGTCGTGGTGCAGAACAGGTCGGTCAGGTCGACCACCTGCACCTTGTCGCCGGCCCGACGCGCGGCGTCCTCGAGGGCGTCCCCGGTGCCGAGCGCGGTCCGACGCTCGACGGAGCACCGGGTCGGATCCCCGCCGTTCGCCGCGTCGTCGACGAGACAGCCGAGATCCTCCTCGCCGAGCGTCGGGTTGTCCGCCACCACGACGATCCTGGTCCCCCGCGCGAGCACCGGCCGCCACGCCTCGACGTACCTGCGCGTCTGGCCGTCGGCCGTGCGGCGGTCGGCGCTCGCGCTACGCCGCCCGCTGATGATGACCAGGTCGTACTTCGGGCCGGCGCCAAGCCGCTGCATCATCGCCTGCCGTCGCGCGTAGCACGGGTCAGCCTGGTCGACGGTGTCCACCCTCGCCCAGATGCAGCCCCGGGCGACATAGGTGTCGAGCACCCAGTTCCGTGCCTCGAGGTGACCCTCGATGGCCGGGATGAGCATCGCCGCGTGCGAGTCCCCGACGATCGCGACCTTCGTCGCGTCGGGCCGCTGCGAGCCGATCCGGCACGAACTGAGCTCGGCACCCGGCTTCTGGTCGTAGCACCGGTACGCGGAGCCGGTGTCCTTGGTGAGCATCGAGACCTCGGGGAACACCTCCCGGCCCAGGGTGCCCCGCGTGCAGCCGTTCGCGGCGATCATCGCACCCGCCCCGAGGCACGGCGCTCCCTCGGCCAACAACTGTTCGAGGCGCGAATCGCTCGCCTGGCTGCTCTGCTCCAGCAGTCGGTTTCCGACCACGACGACGGACATCACCATCGCCATCGACATCGCCGCGGCCGCGTACTGCGGCCACAGCCGACGCCGACCGGCGAACACGCCGAACCGCACCGGATCCTCGACGAGGCGCTTGGTGAGCGCGGCCAGGACCACCACGCCGGCGATGACGACGAGCTTCACCGGCCAGGTCATCTTGTCGCCCGTCGCCAGCGCGAAGATCGCGATCGGCGGCCAGTGCCAGAGGTAGACGGAGTACGACCAGTCGCCGAACTTCTGCACCGGCGCCAGCTTCATCAGTCCGAGCGGAGACCACCGAGGGCCGGGGGCGCCGGCCCAGATGGCGCAGAGCGCACCGACGACCGGCAGCGCCGCCGCGTAGCCCGGGAAGGGGGTCCCGCCGTGCAGCACGAACGCGGCCACGCCGATCAGGAGCAGCCCCAGCCAGGAGACCACCGCCCGGGTGCGGTCGCCGGCGGACCGGCCGAGCCCGGGCAGCGTCGCGAGCAGTGCTCCGGCCCCGAACTCCCATGCCCGGGTGGGGGTGACGAAGTAGGCGGCGGCGCCGTTCGTGAGCGTCGCGTAGACGGAGTAGGCGAAGGACGCCGCGACGATGATGGCGAGCGTGGCCCGGATCGCGCCGGTCGGATCCGTCCGCCGGAGTCGGCCCGCGACCACGATCGCGACCACGATCAACAGCGGCCAGACCAGATAGAACTGCTCCTCCACCGAGAGCGACCAGTAGTGCTGCACCGGCGACTGGACGTTCTCCGCGGCGAGGTAGTCCACGGCGTCGTGCGCCAGCTGCCAGTTCTCGACGTAGATGGTCGCTGCCGCGATCTCACGCAAGATCTGCGGCCAGTAGAGCTGCGGCACCCAGATGAAGACGGCCGCCGCGGTGGCGACGAGCACGAGCAGCGAGGCGGGCAGCAGGCGCCGGATGCGGCGGGCCCAGAAGGAGCCGAGGCGGACCGACCCTGTCTTCTGCACCTCCCGTACCAGGTGCGCGGTGATGAGGAAGCCACTGATCACGAAGAAGAGGTCGACACCGACGTAACCGCCCGGGATCCGGTGTGGCCAGAAATGAAACAGCAACACCAGGAGCACGGCAAGCGCCCGCAGAGCCTGGATCTCCGGCCGCAGCACGCCGCGATCGGTCAGCTTCGAATCACGCACTGTGCCTCGCCACGGCGGTAGGGGTAAGGGTGGCGCTCAGCGGCCACGCCGCCACGGAATGGCGGCGTCGGCGAGGCTATACGGCCGGCGCCCCTTTTCTCTATCCGGTACGGCGCCGGCCACGACGAAGCGGAGTCGGACCAACCGATGCCGGGCCGGCCGCGATCGGCGGCCGGGCGGCATCAGGCGAGGTCAGAGCGGATGCCTTCAGCCGCCGTTCGGCGGGAGCACCTTGGCGACCAGCTTGGCCAGCTCGCGCAGTGCCTTGCCGCGGTGGCTGATCGCGTCCTTCTCCTGCGGGGTCAGCTCGGCGTTGGTCCGGGTCTGTCCGTCGCCCAGGAAGATCGGGTCGTAGCCGAAGCCGCCGTCGCCGCGCGGGGCACGCAGCAGCTGGCCGGACTGCCGGCCGTCCACCAGGTGCTCCTTGCCGCCGGGCAGCACCAGAGCGACCGTGCAGACGAACGAGGCGCCCCGGTTCTCGTCCGGCAGGTCGGCGATCTGGTCCAGCACCAGCTGGAGGTTGGCCTGGTCGTCGCCGTGCCGGCCGGCCCACCGGGCGCTGAACACACCGGGCATGCCGTTCAGCGCGTCGACGGCCAGCCCGGAGTCGTCGGCGATGGTGGGCAGGCCGGTCCGGCGGAACCCTTCCCGCGCCTTGATCAGCGCGTTCTCGCCGAAGGTCAGGCCGGTCTCCGGCAGCTCCGGGTACTCCTCGACGTCGTCGAGGCCGACCAGGGCGATCCGGTGCGCGCCGAGCGCGCCGTCGAGGATCCGCTGGAGTTCCACCAGCTTCTTTTGGTTACGGGTGGCGAGCAGCACCTTGTTCATGAGAGCGCCTTCCGCTGGGCTTCGGCCAGTTCCGCGCAGCCCGCCACGCCGAGGTCGAGCAGCGCGTCGAGCTGGTCGCGGGCGAACACGCCCGCCTCTCCGGTGCCCTGCACCTCGACGAACTCGCCGGTGCCGGTGCAGACCACGTTCATGTCGACCTCGGCGGCCACGTCCTCGTCGTAGCAGAGGTCCAGGCGCGCCTCGCCGGCGATGACGCCGACGCTCACCGCGGCCACCGACCGGTGCATCACCGACGCCGGCTTGCCGGCGAGCGCCTTGCGCTGCGCCAGCCAGGTCACCGCGTCGTGCAGCGCCACGTACGCCCCGGTGATCGCCGCGGTCCGGGTGCCACCGTCGGCCTGGAGCACGTCGCAGTCGAGCACGACCGAGTTCTCACCGAGCGCCTTCAGGTCGACGCAGGCGCGCAGGCTCCGGCCGATCAGCCGGGAGATCTCATGGGTACGCCCACCGACGCGCCCCTTGACGCTCTCCCGGTCGGAGCGGGTGTTGGTGGCCCGGGGCAGCATCGCGTACTCGGCGGTGACCCAGCCGAGGCCGGAGCCCTTGCGCCAGCGGGGCACCCCCTCGGTCACGCTCGCCGTGCAGAGCACCCGGGTCGCGCCGAACTCGACGAGCACGGAGCCCTCGGGATGGGTGCTCCAGCCTCTGGTCAACGTCACCGGTCGGAGTTGGTCGGGCCGTCGCCCGTCGGGTCGCGCCATGCCTGCACCCTATGCGGTGCGGTGATCCAACCACGCCGGGGTGTCCCGACCTGCCCGATCGGTCAGGCCGGAGCGGTGGGCCGGGCCGGCTGCGCGTCGTGCACCCGCAGGAATCCGGCCACTGCCGCCGGCCAGCCGAACTCCTCGGCGCGCGCCCGCGCCGCCCGGCGCCGCTGCGCCTCCGGGCGGGCAATCAACCGGGTCACCGCGGCGGCGATGGCGTCCGGCGAGCCGTACGCGGCCAGTCCGGCCGGGCCGACCACCTCGGGCAGGGCGCTGGCGGCGTTGACCACCACCGGGGTGCCGCTGGCCAATGCCTCCAGCCCGGCCAGGCCGAAGGTCTCCACCGGTCCGGGCGCGAGGACCACGTCCGCGCTGGCCAGCAGCCCGGCCACGGTGAGCCGATCGGGCAGGAAACCGGTGAAGCGCACCGGCAGCCCGGCGGCCCGGCGGATCAGCGCCGATCGCATCGGGCCGTCGCCGGCCATCACCAGCACCGCCGGCACGCCCGCGCGGCGCAGCGCGGCGAGCGCGTCGACGGCCAGTTCGGGGCGTTTCTCGGCCGACAACCGGGCGCAGTGCACGAGCAGCAGCTCGGCGGGGTCGGCGTACCGCGCACGCAGGCCAGGGTCGGCCCGGTCCGGTCCGAAGGTGTCCAGGTCGACGCCGAGCGGCACCTGCTCCACATTGCCCGCCCCGATCCGGGTGAACTCCTCCGCCGCCCACCCGGTGGTGCAGACGATCCGGTCGTACGACCGGGCGGTGCGCCGGTTGAGCCGGTCGGCGATCGGCCGGCGCAGCCCGTCCGGCACGCCCCACTGCCCGAGCAGTCCGGTCAGCGACTCGTGCGAGACCATCACCGCCGGCACCGCGTGCGCCCGGGCCCAGCTCCCGGTCCAGCGCAGGGTGAACCGGTCGGAGACCTCCAGCCGGTCGGGTGCCAGCTCGGCCAGCAGCCGGCTCAGCCGACGCCGGCCGATCAGCAGTCGGTAACCACCGCTGCCCGGCAGCTCCGGGCCGGCGAGGGTGACCACCCGCCCCCACGGGTGCCGCTCGTCGCCGTCGCGCCGGCCGGGGACGACCAGCACCGGCTCGTGCCCGGCGGCGAGGTAGCCCTCGCCGAGGTGGCGCAACGCCGTCCGCAGGCCGCCGGAGCGGGCGGTCACGAAGTTGGCCAGCCGGACGATCCGCAGCCCGCCGTTGGGGACGCGCCCGGTCATGAGGCGGCGGGCAGGTCGACGGCCGCCCGGCCGAAGCGGACCGCCTGGTAGTGCCCGATCAGCTCGTCACCCACCGCGGCCCAGCTGCGGCGGCGCACCGCGGCCCGGGCGGCCAGCCCGTACCCGCGACGGCGTGCCTCGTCCGCGCCGAGCTCACCGACCGCGGCGGCCAGCGCGTCGCCGTCCTCCGGCGGGACCAGCAGCCCGGTCACCCCGGACTCCACCAGATCCAGCGGTCCGCCGGCGGCCGGCGCGACCACCGGCACCCCGCTGGCCAGCGCCTCCTGCACGGTCTGGCCGAAGGTCTCGTGCGGGCCGGTGTGCACGAAGACGTCCAGGCTGGCGTAGAGCCGGGCCAGGTCCTCGCCGTGCTGCACGCCGAGGAAGGTGACCTCGGGCAGCGCCCGGGCCAGCTGCCGACGGGCCGGGCCGTCCCCGGCCACCACCACCCGTACGCCGGGCAGCCGGGAGGTCGCCGCCAGCAGGTCGACCCGCTTCTCCGGGGCGAGCCGGCCGACGTAGCCGACCAGCAGCTCGCCGTCGGGCGCGAGGCGGGCCCGCAGCTCGGCGGAGCGCTTCGCGGGCTGGAAGCGTTCCGCGTCCACTCCGCGCCCCCACAGCCAGATCCGCTGCACCCCGTTGGCGATCAGGTCGGCGGCGGCCCGGGTGGACGGGGCGAGGGTGCGCCCTGCCAAGTTGTGGATCTCGCGCAGCCGCCGCCAGGCGGCCGCCTCGCCCCAGCCGACCCGGTACGCGCGGGCGTACGACGCCACGTCGGTCTGGTAGACGGCCACCGTCGGCAGGCCGTGCCGTGCGGCGAGCGTGGCGGCCCGGCCGCCGAGGATGAACGGGCTGGCCAGGTGAACGACGTCCGGCGCGTGCGCCAGCAGCGCCCCGGCGAGCCGGGTGGTGGTCGGCACGCCCAGCCGGAAACCCTGGTAACGGGGCAGCGGCACACTCGGGATCCGCACCACCGGGTACGGGTACGCGCCGGCGTCGTGCCGGGCGGCGCCCGGCGGGGCCGGGGCGATGACCAACGGCTGGTGCCCGCACGCGACCAGGTGCTCGGCGGTCCGGACGACGGAGTGCGCAACGCCGTTCACGTCCGGCGGGAACGACTCGGTCACGATGGCGATCCGCATGCCCACACCGTGCGGGTGTCACAGGTGCGCCAGACGACCGGCCGCTGACCGGCCGGCGAACAATGCGGCAAGAGCGGTCGCGGCGCGGGGGCACGGGCCGCCGGGGTGGGTCAGACGTCGTAGCTGGCGCCGGGCCGCACGACCTCGAGCGGGCCGGCGTACGCGGCGGCGGCCGACTCGACGGTGTGCGCCTCGCTGCCCCAGGCGGCCACCAGGTGGGTGAGCAGCAGCCGGCGTGCGCCCGCCTTGGTCGCCGCCTCGCCGGCCTCCCGGCCGGTCAGGTGCAGATCCGGCGGGTTCTCCACGCCGTCGAGGTAGCTCGCCTCGCAGAGGAAGGCGTCGGCGTCCTGGGCGAGGCGCAGCAGCGCGTCGCAGGGCGCGGTGTCGGACGAGTAGCAGAGCACCCGTCCGTCGTGCTCCAGCCGCACCCCGTACGTCTCGATGGGGTGGTTGACCCGGTCGACGGTGACGCTGAACGGCCCGATCGGGAAGGTGCCGGGCTGCAAGCCGTAGAACTGGAAGACGTCGTCCATCGTGCCGTCGTCGCCGTAGGCGGCGCTGAGCCGGTCCGGCGCGCCGGACGGGGCGTACACCGGCAGGGCCGGGTAGGGGCCGTCCGGGGCGTACCGGCGGACCACCACGTACGACACGGCGTCGAGGATGTGGTCGCAGTGCAGGTGGCTGAGGAGGATCGCGTCCGGGGCGTGCAGCCCCGCGTAGCGCTGCAGGCTGGACAGCGAGCCGGGGCCGAAGTCGACCAACAGCCGGAAACCGTCGGCTTCGACCAGGTAGGCCGAGCAGGGGGACTCCGGTCCGGGAAAACTTCCCGCACAGCCGAGGACGGTCAGTCGCATCGAGTGGTCTCGCTGCCACGCTGCGTAGTCGCCACGCCGGCCGCTGCTCGGCTCATGATCTTTACCGACGCGTACGCCACGCTGCGCAGCCTACGCCGGAGCACGGGGGCGCAAGAATCATCCGCTGGAAGTTGTCACCAAGGTGACACCGGCTGGCGGGACCGCCGGACCTCCACCACCGGGCGGGCACCCGACACCGGCGCGACCGTTGCGGAGCGTGAGGAGCATCTGGATGCCGGCGCCCGCCCGTGGGGCAGCCGAGGCGCCCGGGACCTGCCGCAGACCGACCGGCGCCGAGGCGGCCGGAACGAGGCGGGGCCGCCGACGCGCGTCGGCGGCCCCGCTTCGTCGGACGGTGGTCGGGCTCAGGCCCAGAGCTGCCCGTCGAGGGCGTCCTCTGCATCGGCCAGTGTGCCGCCGTAGGCCCCGGTGGAGAGGTACTTCCAGCCGCCGTCGGCGACCACGAAGGCCACGTCGGCGCCGCGGCCCTCGCGCACCGCCTCGTGGGCCACCGCCAGCGCGGCGTGCAGGATCGCGCCGGTCGAGAAGCCGGCGAAGATCCCCTCCACCTCGACCAGCTGCCGGGTGCGCAGCACCGCGTCCCGGGTGCCGACGGAGAACCGCCGGGACAGCACGGTGGCGTCGTAGAGCTCCGGTACGTAGCCCTCGTCGATGTTGCGCAGGCCGTAGACCAGCTCGCCGTAGCGCGGCTCCGCCGCGACGATCTGGATGCCGTCGACCTTCTCCCGCAGGTAGCGCCCGGTGCCCATCAGCGTGCCGGTGGTGCCCAGACCGGCCACGAAGTGGGTGATGCTGGGCAGATCGTGCAGCAGCTCCGGGCCGGTGGTCTCGTAGTGCGCCCGGGCGTTGGCCTCGTTGCCGTACTGGAAGAGCATCACCCAGTCGGGGTGCTCGGCCGCGATCTGCTTGGCCGTGGCGACCGCCTGGTTCGAACCACCGGCCGCCGCCGAGAAGATGATCTCCGCGCCGTACATCCGGAGCAGCTGGACCCGCTCGGTCGAGACGTTCTCCGGCATCACACAGACCAGCCGGTAGCCGCGAAGCTTCGCCACCATGGCCAGCGAGATGCCGGTGTTGCCGCTGGTCGGCTCGAGGATCGTGTCGCCCGGCCGGAGCCGGCCGGCCTCCTCGGCCGCCCGGACCATGAACAGGGCCGCCCGGTCCTTGATGCTGCCGGTCGGATTCCGGTCCTCCAGCTTGGCCCAGAGCCGCACCGGCGGCGCCTGATCGGGCACCGTCGGCGAGAGCCGGGGCAGGCCGACCAGGGGTGTGCCGCCGGAGGCGTCGAGCAGACTGTCGTACCGCGCCATGGCGGCCGCCTCAGCGGCCGGCGACGGCCCGACGGCCCGGGGCCGCCGGCGCGGACTCGACCGCCGCGCTGTGCTGCGCGATCGCCGCGGCGGCGGCGCTGTGCTGCGCGATCGCCGCAGCGGCGGCGAAGCCGAACGCGCCGCCGGCTACCGCCGGCAGGATGGTGACGCTGTCACCGTCGTTGAGCTTGGCGTCCAGCGAACCCAGGAACCGGACGTCCTCGTCGTTGACGTAGACGTTGACGAACCGGTGCAGCGCTCCGGCCTCGGTGACCAGGCGGCCCTTCAGGCCGCCGTGCCGCGAGTCCAGGTCGGTGAGCAGGTCGCTCAGGGTGTCGCCGGCGCCCTCGACGAGCTTCGCGCCGCCGGTGTAGCTGCGCAGGATGGTGGGGATGCGAACCTCGATGGCCATGATGTCGTGCTCCTCTTCGAGTGTGCCTCGGTGACGGGACGTGGACGGGTGTTGTGCGCCGCGGGGGATCAGCGGTCGGAACACTCGTAGTCGACCGTCGCCGGGCTCTGCCCGAACATGTAGGACTGGACGGCGTGCGGGTCCACCCCGGCCTCCACGATCCGGACCGGCTCCTCGGTCACCACACCGTCGACGATCCGGAACGAGCGGATCTCCTCGGTGTCCGGCTCCCGGGTGGAGACCAGCACGTAGTGCGCACCCGGCTCACCGGCGAAGGAGACGTCTGTGCGGGACGGGTAGGCCTCGGTCGCGGTGTGCGAGTGGTAGATGACGACGGGCTCCTCGTCCCGGTCGTCCATCTCGCGCCACACCCGCAGCTGCTCCATCGAGTCGAACTCGTAGAAGGTCATCGAGCGGGCCGCGTTGTCCATCGGGATGTGCCGGGTCGGGCTGTCGCTGCCGGCGGCGCCGGCGACGACGCCGCACGCCTCGTCGGGGTGGTCCCGACGAGCGTGGGCCACGATCGCGTCGACGATCGACCGGTCGATGCTCAGCACGCTGCCCAGCCTAACGCCTGGCGGCCGGGGGCCCGAAGTGGTGGCGGTCACGCCCCGTCGATCAGGGCGTTGAGCAGGGACTCCTGCAGATAGCCGAGGTATGCGTATACCGACAGTTGGAACACCCGGCTGGAGGTCGGGTCCTCGGCGACCGCGTCGTCCAGCTCCTCGCCGAGGTCCGTTCCGTCCTTGATCTCCAACCGCACGCCCATCGCGAGCCGGGCGTCGTTCAACGCGCGCAGCCACGCCTCGGCCGCCTCGGCGTCCAGCCGCACCTCGCCGCCGGCCTCGTCGGGCAACGCGGCCAGGATGGCGCCGGCCTGGTCGATCTTCGCGGTCTTGAGGTCGCCCTCGGTGTAGCGGCGGAACTCCTCGGCACCGGCCGCGTCGTCCGGGTAGACCTCGGGAAAGAGCCGGCCGACCACCGGGTCGGAGTGGTCGAAGCCGTCGGTGAGCAGACCGACCACCTCACCGGCGACCTTGCGCAGCACCCGCACCTCGTCGACGGCGAAGCTGGCGACGTAGCGCCCACTCTGCCTGCGGAACATGCTCACGAGCGGTCCACCGTCGCCCACAGCCCGTACGCGTGCAGCTGCGACGCGTCGTGCTCCATCCGCTCCCGGGCGCCGGTGGAGACCACGGCGCGGCCCTTGTGGTGCACGTCCAGCATCAGCTCCTCGGCCTTCTCCCGGCTGTAGCCGAAGAGCTTCTGGAAGACCCAGGTCACGTACGTCATCAGGTTGACCGGGTCGTCCCACACGATCGTCACCCACGGCCGGTCCGAGGCCGGCACCTCTTCGGTGGCCGGCGTCTCGACCGGTGCAACCTGCGGAGCCGCCATGCCCCCCATCGTGCCACCGGTCTCCCGGAACCGAGGAACCGGAACGCCGGCCGGGCGCGGATCGCCGTCGGGGGGCGGCCCGGACCCGCCGGGACCGCGCCCGAGGGGTGGGCGGGCGGGCCCGGCGGGCCGGACGTCTCGGGCGCCCTCAGGCGAGCAGGATGCCGTGGTCAACCGCATCGGAGAGCACCGCGCCCAGGGAGAGACGGATCACCTCGAACCGCCGGGAGATCTCCCGGGCGAGTTCCAGCTCGACCTCCCGCAGCGCCCGCTGGGCCCAGGCCCGCGCGCCGTTCGGATCGTTGTTGCCCGGGCTGCGCCAGTGCTGCCAGCAGCCGCCGGAGAGGGCGACGGCGACCGGCGGAAGCACCTCGGCGCGGGCGGGGCTCGGATAGCCGGCCACCGCGTCGATCGCGCCGTCGCCGGAGAGCCCGGCCACCCCGGCGGTGCTGGTGACCAGTAGCACCCGGTCGAGATCTCGGCCGGCGCGGTCGCGCTCCTCGGTCAGCCCCCAGCTCATCGCGTGGGTGACCCGCTGGTGCACGCCCTCGGGCAGCGGGCCGCCGATAACCCGGGCGGTGATCTCCTCGATGATCCCCCGGACCGCGTGGTCGCACTGAGCGGTGGCCAGCAGCGACAGCGCCTCCATCTCGCGGTCGAGCAGCTCGGGCAGCCCGGCGCAGCCGACCCCGAAGACGATCTCCTGGACCACCCGCAGGTGCGTGTTGGCGAGTTCCAGCGCGAGGTGCTGGCGGATCCGCTGGGTGCAGGAGCGGGTCCGCCGGTCGAGCCGCTCGGACCAGTCACCCGGGTCGGCGGCGACGCTCACCCGGACGTGACCGCCCGTCGGCAGCGGCGGGTCGGAGCTGGCTCGGCGCAGGCCCTCGTCGGCGGCCCAGCCGACCAGCGCCCGGCGCAGGTCGGCCACGGCCGCGGGGTGGTGCGGCGCGAACCAGCGGGCATCGGCGAGGGCGGGGACCGCGGAGAGCAGCGCCGCCCGGTGCGCCTCGACGGTCACGGCGACCGGATCCACGGCGGGGCCGGGTGAGGGGGACCCGGCCCCGGACGGCGGGACGGACGCCCCCGCGTCCTCCGTCGTCGCCGTGCTGTCGGGCCCGGCCCAGCCGGTCGAGCCGGGGGTGACCGCGAAGAAGACCGTGACCGAGGTGCGGGCGACCTCGGCGAGCAGGTTGAGTTCCGCCGCGGTGAACGCCTGGTCGGCGGCGATCACGAAGAGCAGCGACCCGGCCCGACCGGCCGCCTCGATCAGCACCCGGGCGCCGGCGACGCCGAAGGTGCCGGTGTCCAGCGTGTCGACCAGGGTGAAGTGCCGCAGCAGCGGATCGGGCAGGCCGATCTCGACCCGGCGCGGCGGGCGGGCCAGCGCGGGACCGGCCGCCGTGCGGTCCGCGCCGTAGGCGTGCGGCTGGCGATAGCCCGGCACGTACGCCGCGCGGGAGGGCTTCGCAGCGTGCCGGGCCACCAACCAGCTGCCGTCCGGCACGGCGAGCAGGGCGGGGTCGAGATCGAGCAGGGTGGCGAGCACGGCGCGCCGGCCGGCGCCCGCGGGGCCGACGGCGAGCACGCCGAGCGGCTCCTCGGGGCCCGGTTCGGTCACCCCGAGCCGGGTGGGCAGGGGCGCGCAGCGCGGCGGGTCGGCGGAGCCCGGCACGTCGTCAGGCATGTCGACCGAGGGGAGAGGACCCGGCTTCATCAGGGCGACCTCCCGTGGCAGGCGGACCGGCAGCGGCCGGCCGCGTGGATTGTCCGGCGAGTCAACCCGGATGCCGGAAGACTACGAGCGACCCGGGGTCCGGGCGGAACACTTCGGGTACTCACGAGTAATCGCGAGATTACTCAACTTCGGTGCGTGACGGTATGCACGCGGACCGATTTCGATGGATATGCTGCCCGGATGAGTCGGTGGAAATTCGTCGGCCGAACGGATGAGCTCAACCGTCTCCTGTCGGCGGTGACCGGCACCGAGGGTCGAGGGCTCTTCTACAGCGGCAACGCGGGCATCGGCAAGAGCCGCCTGCTGCGCGAGGGCGTGGCTGCGCTGCCCACCGACCGCTACGCGATCTGGTCCATCGCCGCCAGCGCCACCACCGCGGCGCTGCCGTTCGGCGGGCTGGTCCAGGTGCTCCCCGCGGAGCAGCCGCAGGGCCTGTCGCCGGCCGGCATCCTGCGCTGGGCGCTGGACGTGCTCCAGCAGCAGGCGGCCGGGCGGCGCATCGTGCTCGCCATCGACGACGCGCACCTGCTCGACCCGCCGTCGGCCGCGCTCGTGCACCTGGTGGCCCGGGCCGAGAACGCCACCGTGATCGGCACGCTGCGCAACGGCGAGCAGATCCCGCTGCCGATCCGGGCACTCTGGACCGACGACCTGGTGGAGAACGCCGAGCTGAGCCCGATGGCGCCGGCGGAGACCGCCGGGCTGCTCGCCGCGATCCTCGGCGGCCCGGTCGACGCCGGCTCCGCCGACCGGCTGGGTCGGCTCTCCGCCGGCAACCCGCTGCTGCTGCGCGAGCTGGTGCACGCCGCCTCCGGCAGCGAGGAGCTGACCCGCACGTACGGGATCTGGAAGTGGACCGGGCGGCTGGAGCTGGCGCCGAACCTGACCGACCTGATCGACATCCGGATCGGCCAGCTCACCCCCGGCGTCCGGGCGGTCGTCGAGCTGGTCGCGTTCGGTGAACCGCTCGGCCTGCAACTGCTCAACCAGGCCGTCGACCCGACCGACGTGGAGGTCGCCGAGGAGCGGGGCCTGATCTCGGTGATCCAGCACGACCGGCGGACCAACGTCCGGCTCGCGCACCCGCTCTACGGCGAGGTGATGCGCCGCCGCTGCCCGGTCAGCCGGACCCGCCGGTTGCAGGCCCACCTCGCCGAGTTGCTGGAGCGGGTGGGCAAGCGACGCCGCGACGACCTGCTCCGGGTGGCGGTGTGGCGGCTCGACTCGGGCACCGCCCAGGACGCCGCGCTCCTGCTCGACGCGGCCGTGCAGGCGTTCAGCCGCTACGACGTACCGCTGGCGACCCGGCTGGCCCGCGCGGCGCTCGAAGCCGGCGGCGGGTTCGACGCGGCCGAGCTGCTGGCCACCATCCTGATGTTCGCCGACCGGCCGGAGGAGGCGATCGAGGTGCTCGACGCGGTCTCCCCCGGCTCGGCCGACAGTCGCCGGCTGAGCCGCTGGCTGACGGTGCGCGGAATGGTGACCTACTGGGGGTTGAGCCAGGAGTCCACGGTGGAGGAGATCGCGGCACGTGCCGGCGAGCTGACCGACTCGGCCGACCAGGCCCGGGTCCGCGCGTTCGAGGCGATCATGCGGCTGCACCGGCTGGACACCGCCACGGCGCTGCGGCTCAGCCAGGGCGTGCTGGATCGCCCGGCGGCCAGCATCGCCGCGCGCGAGCTGGCCCGGTGCACGATCGCCTACCTGCAGGCCGCGCAGGGGCAGCTGCGCCGCAGCGGCACCGCGGTCAACCAGGTGCACTCCGAGGCGGCCCGGTGGCGGGCCGACATGCCATACCTCCAGCTCGCCCTGGAGCTGGCCCGGGGCACCCGGCTCACCCTCGCCGGCGACCTGGCCGGCATCGACGCGATCGTGGCCGACGAGTTCGCCGACCTCGCCGGCGCCGGGGACTTCCGGCTCGGCACCGGCTACCTGGCCATCCTCCAGGCGTACGCGGCCCGGCTGCGCGGTCAGAGCGACGCCGCGCTGCGGACCAGCCTCGGCGCGTGCGCGGTGCTCGCCACCAGCCGGGTCTACGCGGGGCTGGCCCAGGCCGAGCGGGCCCAGGCCGCCGCCCTGCGGGGCGACGCGGCCCAGGCCGCCGAGGCGATGGCCGAGGCCGACCGCACCCAGGCCCCCGGCATGGCGGTGCTCTATCCGTGGCTGGAGCAGGCCCGCGGTGCGGCGCTCGCCGCGGCCGGCGACCTGCCGGGCGCGGTGAAGCAGCTGACCGAACTGGTCGACCGGCTGCGCGCCGACGACTTCGCCGGCCACGAGGTGCACGTCCTGCACGACCTGGTGCGACTCGACCAGGCAACCGCGCCGGTCGGGCCCACCTGCTCGGACGGCAGCCGGCGCAGCGTCGCCCAGCGCCTCTCCGAACTCTCCGAACGGGTCGACGGGGTGCTGCCGCCGCTGCTGGCCCGACACGCCCGGGCGGCGGTCGCCGGCTCGGCGGCCGACCTGCTCACCGTTGCCGACGACTTCGCCGCGCTCGATCTCAACCTCTACGCCGCCGAGGCGACCGCCACCGCGCTGCACCGGCTGCGCCGGGAGCGGCCCGCCGCCGCCAACGAGGCCCGGGAACGCCTCGCGGCGCTGTTGAACCGCTGCGACCTGATCCGCACGCCGGCGCTGCGGGCCGGGGCTCCGGTGCTGACCGAGCGGGAGTGGCAGGTGGCCCGGCTCGCCGCCGAGGGGGCGACCAGCAAGGCCATCGCCGACCGGCTCTACCTGTCGGCCCGCACCGTGGAGAACCACCTTCAGCGGATCTACGCCAAGCTCGGCGTCACCAGTCGCGCCGAGCTGCGGGCCGCGCTGCGGGCGATCCCGGGCCACGAGGGCGGCGACGCGAGCTGAACTTTAGGCTGGGACGGTGAGCACCCTTCGCCCCGCACTGCTGACCGACCACTACGAGCTGACCATGATCAGCGCGGCGCTGCGCGACGGCACCGCCGACCGCCGCTGCGTCTTCGAGGTCTTCAGCCGTCGGCTGCCGACCGGCCGCCGCTACGGCGTGGTCGCCGGCACCGGGCGCCTGATCGAGCTGATCCGGGACTTCCGGTTCGACGCCGACGACGTCGACCACCTGCTGCGCACCGGCGTGGTCGACGACCAGGCCGCGGCCTGGCTACGGGACTACCGCTTCACCGGCGACATCGACGGGTACGCCGAGGGCGAGCTCTTCTTCCCCAACTCGCCGATCCTCACCGTCTGCGGCGGCTTCGCCGAGTGCGTGGTTCTGGAGACGCTGGTGCTCTCCGTTCTCAACCATGACAGCGCCGTCGCGGCTGCCGCCGCCCGGATGGTGACCGCGGCCCGGGGGCGCACCCTGATCGAGATGGGCTCCCGCCGGGCGCACGAGGGGGCCGCGGTGGCCGCCGCCCGGGCCGCCTACCTGGCCGGCTTCCGGTTCACCTCCAACCTCGAGGCCGGCCGCCGCTACGGCATTCCCACCGCCGGCACCGCGGCGCACGCGTTCACCCTGCTGCACGACGACGAGCGGGCCGCGTTCGCCTCGCAGGTCGCCACCTTGGGCAAGGACACCACGCTGCTGGTCGACACGTACGACATCAGCCAGGGCATCCGCAACGCCATCGCGGTCGCCGGCACCGACCTGCGCGCGGTCCGGATCGACTCCGGCGACCTCGCGGTGATCGCCCAGCAGTCCCGGGAGTTGCTCGACTCGCTCGGCGCCACCGAGACGAAGATCATCGTTTCGGGTGACCTGGACGAGTACGCCATCGCCGCCCTGGCCGCCGAACCGGTGGACATGTACGGCGCGGGCACCGCGGTGGTCACCGGCTCCGGTGCGCCCACCGTCGGGCTGGTCTACAAGCTGGTCGAGGTCGACGGCCGAGCGGTGGTGAAGCGCTCGGAGCACAAGGCGACCATCGGCGGCCGCAAGGTCGCGGTCCGGCGGCACAAGCCGACCGGTACGGCCACCGAGGAGGTCATCGTCCCGCAGGGCGTACCGGACCGGCAGCCCAACGACCGGCTGCTCCAGCGCTCGTTCGTGGCCGGCGGTGAACCGGTCGACCTACCCACGCTGGACGAGTCGCGTGAGCACCTGCGGGAGTGCCTGATCTCCATCCCGTGGGAGGGGCTGAAGCTCTCCGCGGGCGACCCGGCCATCCCGGTCACCGTGGTGCCCGCACAGTGAAGGTTGCCCGGTCCCGGGCCGAGGCGTCAGGAAGGGAGCACCGGTGAGCAACGCGTTGATCATCGTGGACGTGCAGAACGACTTCTGTGAGGGTGGCTCGCTGGCCGTCGGCGGCGGGGCCGCCGTAGCGGCCGGCGTCACCCGGCTGCTCGCGGCCGAACCGGGCCGCTGGGAGCACGTGGTCGCGACCAAGGACTACCACGTCGATCCGGGGGCGCACTTCGCCGACCGGCCGGACTTCGTCGACTCCTGGCCGCGGCATTGCGTGGTCGGCACCCCCGGCTCGGAGTTCCACCCCGATCTGGACACCGGGCGGGTCGAGGAGATCTTCCACAAGGGCGAGCACGCGGCCGCGTACTCCGGTTTCGAGGGGCATGCCGCCGACGGTGAGTGCCTGGCCGACTGGCTGCGCCGGCACGGCGTCGACCGGGTCGAGCTGGTCGGCATCGCCACCGACCACTGCGTCCGGGCCACCGCCCTGGACGCCGCGCGGGAGGGCTTCGCCACCACCGTGCTGCTCGACCTGACCGCCGGCGTCGCCGCGGACACCACCGACGTGGCGCTACGGGCGTTGGAGGGTGCCGGGGTCTCCCTGCAGGGTGAGCCTGTGATCAAGAACGCATGACCCGGTAATTGGTTGGCGGCTGTCGTACCCAGCGTCGAGGATGGCGCCGGAGGTATGGACCGTCGTGAACCTTGAGCCTTACCGGCAGACGCTCGCCCTGCCCGGTCTCCGGTCGCTGCTGCTGGTGGCGGTGCTCGCCCGCATCCCGCTCACCGCGACCGGGGTGACGATGACCCTCCACGTGCTCGACCTCGGCCGCGGCTACGCCGCCGCCGGGCTGGTCGGCGCCGCGATCACCGTCGGCGCGGCGATCGGCGGCCCGCTGCTCGGTCGGCAGATCGACCGCCGAGGCCTGCGGCCGGTGCTGGTGCTCACCGCGATCGTCGAGGCGGTCTACTGGGCCACCGCGCCCTCGCTGCCCTACCTCCTGCTGCTGCCGGCCGCCTTCGTCGCCGGCTCGCTGGCCCTGCCGATCTTCTCGGTGGTCCGCCAGTCCATCGCCGCGCTGGTGCCCGAGGAGCAACGCCGACCGGCCTACGCGCTCGACTCGATGTCGGTGGAGCTGTCGTTCATGGTCGGCCCGGCGCTGGCCGTGGCGCTGGCCACCGCCATCTCGGCGCAGACCACCCTCTACCTGGTCGGCGCCGGCATCGTCGCCGCCGGGGTGGCGTTCTGGCTGCTCAACCCGCCCACCGGCAGCGAACAGCAGCCGGGGACGCCACACCGACGGATACCGCGGCGGGAGTGGGTGACGCCCCGGCTGCTGGCCGTGCTGGCGGTCAGCCTCGCCGCCACGCTGGTGCTCGGCGGCACCGACGTGGCGGTCGTCGCCGTGCTCCGGGAGGGCGGTGAGGTCGGCTGGACCGGCGCGGTCCTCGCCATGTGGGCGGTCGCCTCGCTGGTCGGCGGCTTCGCCTACGGAGCGGTGCACCGCTCCTTCTCCCCGCTGGCGCTGATGGCCGCGCTGAGCCTCTGCACCATCCCGGTCGGGCTGGGCGGCTCACACTGGTGGCTGCTCTGCCTCGCCCTGATCCCGGCCGGCGCGCTCTGCGCCCCGACCATCGCGGCGACCTCCGACGCGGTCAGCCGCCTCGCCCCGGCCGAGGTACGCGGCGAGGCGATGGGCCTGCACGGCTCGGCGGTCACCGTCGGCATCGCGGTCGGCGCCCCGCTCGCCGGCGCGGTGATCGACGCCTCCGCGCCGGCCTGGGGGTTCGCCGTGACCGGCATCATCGGCGCGCTGGTCGCCCTCGCGGTGCTCCCCATCGAACTGCGCCGCCGCCGCACCGCAGCCGCCCCCGTACCCGCCGAACCCGAACTCGCCCCCACCACCCACTGACCCGGCCCCATCCGCGGGCGCGGCACGGTCACCGGGCAGGTTCGACGGCGGGCGCGACCCACGGGCGGCGCCCCACGCCGGGCCTTGATCTCCACCCGGGTGACCTTGATGCCCCACGCGACCCGCGGGCAGGTGCCCGCGGCGGGCGCGACCCGCGGGCGGTGGCCCACAGCGGGCGGTGGCCACCACTTCGTGGAATCGGTCCCCATCCCGCTTCCGCGAGGCCACTGCTTCCCTGAAGCAGCACCGATGCGCGGAACACGGCCCGCCGGCTCCGACGGCCACACGATCAACTCGGGATCAAGGAAGTCGGGGTGTCCGCCCGACCGGACACCCCGACATCCCAGAAGCCGAGTCGATCAGCCCACCCGACCGACCTGATCGACACCGTGTCGCCGACATGGCGGCATCCTGCGCCCCGGGACACCGCCATCTCGGGGATACGGAGTCGATCAACCCTCGACACCCGACCTGATCGACACCAGTTCGGCGACATGGCGGCATCCTGCGCGCCCGGACACCGCCAGGTCGGGGACATGGAGTCGATCAGCCTCCGACAGCCGGGTCGGCGACCAGGTGAGGCTGGAAAGGGCGACGGGCGCCGCCTCCCGGGAAGGGAGGCGGCGCCCGTCGGACGTGGTGCTGGGTATCAGCGGTCGATGTTGCTGGCGGTGTCCTCGGCGTAGCGGGCCCCGCCGTCCGACTCGCTGGTCAGCGGCTTGGAGCCGCCCTCCGGCGGGCCGGCCAGGCTCTGGTGGCCGGCGGCCAGCTCCGGGAACTTCAGGTCGAACGCCGGCCGCTCGGAGCGGATCCGCGGCATCCGGTCGAAGTTGCGCAGCGGCGGCGGGCAGCTGGTCGCCCACTCCAGCGAGTTGCCGTGGCCCCACGGGTCGTCGACCTCGACCACCGGGCCGGTCTTGTACGACTTCCAGCAGTTGTAGATGAACGGCAGCGTCGAGATACCGGTGATGAACGCGCCGATCGTGGAGATCATGTTCAGCGTGGTGAAGCCGTCGCTGGGCAGGTAGTCGGCGTAGCGGCGGGGCATGCCCTCGTTGCCGAGCCAGTGCTGCACCAGGAAGGTGGTGTGGAAGCCGATCATGGTCAGCCAGAAGTGCACCTTGCCGAGCCGCTCGTCGAGCATCCGGCCGAACATCTTCGGGAACCAGAAGTAGATGCCGGCGAAGACGGCGAACACGATGGTGCCGAAGAGCACGTAGTGGAAGTGCGCCACCACGAAGTACGAGTCGGAGACGTGGAAGTCGATCGGCGGGCTGGCCAGCAGCACGCCGGTGAGACCACCGAAGAGGAAGGTCACCAGGAAGCCGACCGACCAGAGCATCGGAGTTTCGAAGCTGACCTGGCCGCGCCACATGGTGCCGATCCAGTTGAAGAACTTCATACCGGTGGGCACGGCGATCAGGAAGCTCAGGAAGCTGAAGAACGGCAGCAGCACCTGGCCGGTGGCGAACATGTGGTGCGCCCAGACGCTCATCGACAGCGCGGCGATGGCGAGGGTCGCGGCCACCAGACCCTTGTAGCCGAAGATCGGCTTGCGGGAGAAGACCGGGATGATCTCGCTGATGATGCCGAAGAACGGCAGCGCGACGATGTAGACCTCGGGGTGTCCGAAGAACCAGAACAGGTGCTGCCAGAGCATCGGCCCACCGGTCGCCGGATCGTACACGTGGGCGCCGAGGATGCGGTCGGCGGCGAGCGCGAAGAGCGCGGCGGCCAGCAGCGGGAAGACCAGGATCACCAGGAGGCTGGTGACCAGGATGTTCCAGGTGAAGATCGGCATCCGGAACATGGTCATGCCGGGGGCCCGCAGGGTGAGGACCGTGGTGATCATGTTGACCGCGCCGAGGATGGTGCCCAGACCGGAGATGGCCAGACCCATGATCCACATGTTGGCGCCGACGCCCGGGGAGTGCTCCACGCTGCTCAGCGGGGCGTACGCGAACCAGCCGAAGTCGGCCGCGCCGCCCGGGGTGAGGAAGCCGGCGGTCGCGATGGTGCCGCCGAACAGGTACAGCCAGTAGGCGAAGCTGTTCAGCCGCGGGAACGACACGTCGGGCGCGCCGATCTGGATCGGCACGATGTAGTTCGCGAAGGCGAACACGATCGGCGTCGCGAAGAACAGCAGCATGATCGTGCCGTGCATGGTGAAGAGCTGGTTGTACTGCTCGGGCGACAGGAACTGCAGCCCCGGCTGGGCCAGCTCGGCCCGCATGATCAGGGCCATCAGGCCGCCGATCATGAAGAACGCGAACGCGGTGACCATGTACATGATCCCGATCTGCTTCGCGTCCGTGGTCCGCAGCAGCCGCGCGATGGCCGACCCCTTGACCGGCTCTCGGACCGGCCAGGGCCGGGTCACGACCGGCTTGGGTGCGACGGTGGTCACGAGTGGCCTCCGGTTCTCGGTTGTCCCGCTCGGCACGCGCTGATTTCTGCGGGCCGTCATCCGCAAGGAGGATAGTCCCCGGCAGGTGGCCCCCCGGCGTGGGGTGGCCAGCTACGATCTTCGGCCCTCGACCCCGAGGGTCAGAGCGGGCCGAGCAGTAGCCGGTAGTGCTCGCCGAAGATCCGGCCGCCACGCCCGCGCAGCAACGGGTCGCGCAGCGCCGGCGGGACGTCCCGGGTCCGGTTGCGGTCGCGGGTCCGGTCGCGCACCCATCGGGTACGCGGACGACGGCGACTCTCGTACGCGACCAGGGCCGCCTCCACGCTGCCGGCCGCCCTCAGCGATTCGGCCAGCACCACGGCGTCCTCCAGTGCCATCGCCGCGCCCTGGGAGAGGGTCGGCGCGGTCGCGTGCGCGGCGTCGCCGACCAGCAGCACCCGTCCCCGGTACCAACGGCCCAGCTCCACCTCGTCGGTGACTCCGACGTGCACCCACTCCAGCGCGTCCAGCACCTCCGGCACCGGGCCGCCGTACGAGCCGAAGAGCTCGCGCAGCCGGCTGACCGGGTCGGCGGGCCGCTCGGTGCCGGCCTCGTCGGCGTAGCAGTGCAGCCGCCCGGCGCCGATCGGCACGATCAGGAAGCCGGCGCGTTGGCCGAGCAGCGCGGTCCACTCGGTGACCGTCGGGCCGTCGCGCAGCACGGTGCGGTAGACGACCTGCCCGGCGGGTCGGGGCGGGCCGCCGAGCGCGGCGAGCGCGCGTACCGAGGAGCGCGGCCCGTCGGCGCCGATGACCAGGTCGTACTCGGCGGTGGTGCCGTCGACGAAGGTCACCCCGACGCCGGCGGGCAGCAGGTCGAGGGTGCGTACCTCGGCGCCGTGGCGGACCGCTCCGCCGGCCCCGGTGAGCAGGACCCGGTGCAGTTCGGCCCGGGGCAGGGCCCGGCACTCGCCGACCCCGGCCCAGAGGACGTCCAGGTCGACCTCGCAGAGCGGGGCGCCGTCGGCGTCGAGGAAGCGCTGCCGGTGCACGACGTGGCCCAGCGGGCGGACCGGGCCGTCGAGGTCCAGCCGGCGCAGCGCCCGGGCGGCGTTGCCGGGCAGGTAGAGGCCGGTCTCGTGGGACTCGCCCGGCGGCAGCTTCTCGGTGACGTCCGGGCGGAAGCCCGCCATGCGCAGCGCCCGGGCCACGGCCAGACCGGCGATGCCCGCGCCGACGACGAGGATGCGCAGGGGAGAGCCACCCATGGTTGCGGTACGCCTCCGGAGGGGTTCGGCACGCGTCGGATGCAAGACATTACTCGGCGCAATCGGCGCACACCAGGGCTGATCGGCCCGCGCGGGCGCGCGCATCGGGGCCCGGCACCGGTCGGCCGGCGGGCGGAAGCTGTCACCTCGGCGGTTCAGCGCTGTCACTCAGGCGGGGCACCCCTCGCCGAAGGCACCGCGCGCGAAGCCGCACATCCCGGCCGGTTTCCTCCGACCGGTTGCGCGTTCGTTTCACACATGTAAATGTGTCACCGAGCGTGGGAGCGCTCCCGCATCCCGTTCACCCGTTCGGCGCCCGGGCAGCGCCACACCGCTAGGAGCAGCATGAAACGTCGACTTCGGGCCCTCGTGGCCGCCGGCCTGCTGGTCAGCGGCACCATCGTCGCCGTGGCCCTGGGCGGAAACGCATCCGCCGACACCCAGATCTGCGAACAGTACGGCTCGACCGTCATCGGCAACCGCTACGTCGTGCAGAACAACCGCTGGGGCACCACCGCCCAGCAGTGCATCAACGTCACCAGCACCGGCTTCGAGATCACCACCCAGAACGGCAGCAACCCGACCAACGGCGCCCCGACCGCGTACCCGTCGGTCTTCCTCGGCTGCCACTACACCAACTGCTCCCCCGGCACCAACCTGCCGATCCAGGTGAGCCAGATCAGCAGCGCGACCAGCAGCATCAGCTACCGGTACGTCAGCGGCGCCGTCTACAACGCCTCGTACGACATCTGGCTGGACCCCAGTCCGAAGACCGACGGGGTGAACCAGATGGAGATCATGATCTGGCTCAACCGGCAGGGCCCGATCCAGCCCATCGGCTCACCGGTCGGCACCGCCAACCTGGCCGGCCGGAGCTGGGAGGTCTGGCGGGGCAGCAACGGCTCCAACAACGTCATCTCCTACGTCGCGCCGTCCCCGATCACCAGCCTCGACTTCAGCGTGCTCGACTTCATCGCCGACGTCCGCAGCCGGGGCGCGATCACCAACTCCTGGTACCTGACCAGCATCCAGGCCGGCTTCGAGCCGTGGCAGGGCGGCGCCGGGCTCGCGGTGACCGCGTTCTCCGCCGCGGTGAACGGTGGCGGCACCCCGCCGCCCACGACGCCCCCGCCGACCACCCCGCCGCCGGGCGGCGCCGGCTGCGCGGTGACGTACACGCCCAACTCCTGGAACAACGGCTTCACCGCCGACGTACGGATCACCAACACCGGGTCCAGCGCGGTCAACGGCTGGACGCTCACCTATCAACTGCCCGCCGGGCAGCAGGTCACCAGCGCGTGGAACGCCACGGTGAGCCAGAGCGGCTCCACGGTGACCGCGCGGAACCTGAGCTGGAACGGCGCCATCGCCCCCGGCGGCAGCGCCAGCTTCGGCTACCAGGGGACGCTGAGCGGCACGTACTCCTCGCCGACCAGCTTCGCCCTCAACGGCGCCGCCTGCACCCGGGCCTGACCCCGACCGGCGGCGGGACGGCTGCGTGGCTGACCACGCAGCCGCCCCGCCGCCGCTTCGGGCGCCGCGGGGCCCGTCGGGTCAGACCCGGGTGAGGCGGACGGCGTCGGCGATGACCAGGCCGCCGGCCGAGCTCCACCGGCTGACCGCCACCCGGTTGGCGTCGCCGGCCGGGAGCGCGAACGTGCCGAGAATGCGCCACTGCCCGCCGGTCGCCCGCTGGTCGACGGTGATCGTCCGGTTGCCGGTGCTGGTGGCGACGATGTACGGCGTCGAGCTGTTGTAACCGGAGTTCGCCGGCCACCAGGCGTCGACCCGGTAGTTGCCGGCCGCCGGGACGTTGAACCTGTACCAGGCGGCGTCGCTGGCGGCGACGGGGTCGGCGTAGCGGTAGTCGGCGCCGTAGCGCTGCCCGGAGTACGACGAGACGCCCCAGCTCGCGCTGGCGGTGAAGCGGCCGGCGGTGGTGTTGTCCACGATGGACGACCAGGCGGTGCCGCCGCCGGACATCTTGGCGGCCACGTCTGCCCGCATCACGTCCAGGTCGATGAAGGACGGGTCGATCTTGCCGGTGGTGCTGGTCTCCCGGTGGCCCCGGGCATAGCTACTGTCCTTGCCGAGCCGGGTGAGCACGGCGGCGGTCGCCGCGATCGACGCGTTGTACTGCGCCGCGGTCATCTCCTGGTTGACCCCGTTGTAGTCGATCTCCCACCCGATCATGAGGGTGTTGCCGTCGCCGGCCGGGATCGGCCCGCTGCCGCGGCTGGCGCCGGCGTGGTTGCACCGGCCGGCGGAGATGACGTGGAAGACCCCGTGATAGTCGACCAGCGCCTGGCAGAGCGGGCCGGGCAGGTCGGAGCGGCCGTTGATGCAGATGTTCAGCGCCGGGTGCGGGTTGGTGGCGCTGGAGGTGGAGGCGGTGTGGTGCCAGAGCACCCCGATCGGGTTGAAGTCGCCGGGGCGCATCCGGTTGAGCCAGTCCCCCTCGACGACGACCTGGACGCCGGCCGCCCGGAGCACGTCCACCAGCCAGGGAACGGTGGCCATCACGAGCCCCCGAGCAGGTCGGCAAGGCACTCGGGCTTCGGCGCGGCGGCCGCCGGGGCGGGTCGGACGGCGACGGCGGTCAGCGCGGCGGCCACCAGGGCCGGGATGCCGAGCAGACCCCGGCGCCGCAGACGGACGGATCGGGACGTGGCCATGGCGCTCCTTCAGCGGGCGGAGGGATCACGACACATCGACGTACGTGATGGCGGGGACGCTACATCCTCACGTACGTCGATGTCGATACCCTTCACCGCCGGCCTCCCGGCTGAAGGAATTTGGCAGCGGGTCCGGCCTCAGGAGCCGCCGAGCGCATCGATGTCGCGCATCTCCTCGGCGGTCAGCGAGAAGCCGAAGACGTCGGCGTTGGCCCGGATCCGCTCCGGGGTGACGCTCTTGGGGATCACCACGATCTCGTGGTCGATGTGCCAGCGGAGCACCACCTGGGCCGGCGAGACGTTGTGCGCGGCGGCGATCCGGGCCAGCACCGGATCGGACAGCTCGCTGGTCTTGAACGGGCTGTACCCCTCCAGCACGATGCCGCGATCGCGGTGCTCGGCGTGCCGCTGCCGGTCGTACAGGAAGGGGCTCCACCGGATCTGGTTGACCGCCGGGTTCTCCTCGGTGGCCTGGATCAGCTCGTCCATCTGCGCGGTGCTGTAGTTGCTGACCCCGACCGCCCGGGTCAGATCCTCGTCCCGGGCGGCCAGCATCTCCCGCCACATGGGGATGCTGTCAGCGGGCGAGGACGGCGGCCAGTGGATCAGCCAGAGGTCCACATGGTCGGTGCCGAGGGCGCTCAGGCTCGCCTCCAGCGTCTCCCGCTCGCGGCCCGCGCGTTCCGGCGGCAGCTTCGTGGTGATGAAGATGTCCTCCCGGCGCAGGCCGCTCTCCTGCACCGCCCGGCCGACCTCCTTCTCGTTGCCGTACATCGTGGCGGTGTCGATGTGCCGGTAGCCGGCGTCGAGCGCCGCCAGCACGGAGTCGTATCCGGCCTTGCCGGTGGCCTGCCAGGTGCCGAATCCGAGCAGGGGCATCCGCACCTCACCGGAGAGCGGGACGGTGGGCTGGTCATCGTGGTCCATGACGACCGTTCTACTCCTCCTCACCCCCGCCGTGCGGCCGAAACCGGACCCCGCGCCGACCGCGACGACCTGACCAGGCAACCCGGACCCCGCGCTCCGCAGCGGCGCGGCCCGGGTTGCCGGAGAATGCGGGGTGTGGCGGACCGCCTGGAGGAGTACCGGCGCCGGCGCGACGCGGCCCGGACGCCGGAGCCGGTGCCGCGCGAGACGCCACGCCGCCGGCAGGCCGAGGGCGGCGGAGCCCGGTTCGTGATCCAGCAGCACCACGCCCGGAGCCTGCACTGGGACCTGCGGCTGGAGCGCGACGGGGTGCTGGCGTCCTGGGCGGTGCCGCGCGGACTGCCCCGGGATCAGGGCCGCAACCACCTCGCCGTGCACACCGAGGACCACCCGATGGAGTACCTCACCTTCCACGGCGAGATCCCGGCCGGCGAGTACGGCGGCGGCACGATGACCGTCCACGACCGGGGCACCTACCGCTGCGAGAAGTGGCGCGACGACGAGGTCATCGTGGTGCTCGACGGGGAGCGGACCGCCGGGCGCTACGTCCTCTTCGCGACCGGCGGCAAGAACGGCCGGGACTGGATGATCCGGCGTACCGACCCGCCACCCGAGGGCTGGACGGCCATGCCCGAACTGGTCCGCCCGATGCACCCCACGCCGGCCGCCCGGCTGCCCCGCGATGAGCAGGAGTGGGGGTACGAGCTGCGCTGGGACGGCGTCCGGGCGCTGGCGTACGTGTCGGGCGGGCGGTTGCGGCTGCTCTCCGAGACCGACGAGGACGTCACCGGGGCGTACGGCTGGCTGCGGGAGCTGGCCGAGGAGTTGGCCCCCACCGAGGTGGTGCTGGACGGCGTGCTCGTCCGGATCGACGACGCCGGCCGGATCCGCCCGGCCAGGCCGAACGCCCGCGGCCGGGTGCCCGCCGGCGCCCAGTACCTGCTCTTCGACCTGCTCTGGCTGGAGGGGGTGAGCTGCGTCGACCTGCCGTACACCCAGCGCCGGGAGCTGCTCGACGGCCTGGCGCTGACCGGCCCGCACTGGCAGACTCCGCCGTGGTTCCCCGGCACCGGCGCCGAGGCCCTGCGCACCGGCCGGGAGCAGGGGCTGCCCGGGGTGGTGGCGAAACGGCTCGACTCGGCCTACGAGCCGGGCCGGCGGAGCCGGCGCTGGTTGAGCATCGACGCGGCCTGACGGCGAGGAGCGACGTGTACCTGACCCACCTGGAGTGCCCGCGCTGCGGCAAGGAGCACCCGGCCGACCGGCCACAGAACCTCTGCGACTGCGGCTCCCCCGTGCTGGCCCGCTACGACCTGGCCGCGGTGGCCCAGGCGGTCACGCCGGAGCGGTTCACCCTGCGCCCGGCGGATCTGTGGCGCTACCGGGAACTGCTGCCGGTAGCCGACCCCCGGTACGTCACGAGCCTGGGCGAGGGCTGGACGCCACTGCTGCGCACCCCGAACTACGGCGCCGAGATCGGCATCGCGGAGCTGATCGTCAAGGACGAGGGGCTCATCCCGACCGGTTCGTTCAAGGCCCGGGGCGCCGCGGTGGGCATCAGCCGGGCCCGCGAGCTGGGCGTCGAGCACATCGCCATGCCGACCAACGGCAACGCCGGGGCGGCCTGGGCGACGTACGCCGCGCGGGCCGGCATGGGCGCCACCATCGTCATGCCGCTGGACGCGCCGAGCATCTGCCGGCGCGAGTGCGTGGCCGCCGGCGCCGACCTGCGTCTGGTCGACGGGCTGATCAGCGACGCCGGCCGGCGGGTGGCCGAGCTGATCGCCGGCTCCGGCGGCGCGATCTTCGACGCGGGCACGCTGCGCGAGCCGTACCGGCTCGAGGGCAAGAAGACCATGGGGTACGAGATCGTCGAGCAGCTCGGCTGGCAGGTCCCCGACGTAATCATCTATCCGACCGGTGGCGGCGTCGGCCTGATCGGCATCCACAAGGCGCTGCAGGAGCTGCGCGAACTCGGCTGGATCGAGGAGAAGCTGCCCCGGCTGGTGGCGGTGCAGTCCACCGGCTGCGCGCCGATCGTCCGGGCGTTCGCGGCCGGGAACGATCGGGCCGAGCCGTGGACGGACGCGCACACCGTCGCGTTCGGCATCACCGTGCCGGCCCCGCTCGGCGACGAGCTGATCCTGGCCGCGCTGCGCGCCAGCGCCGGCACCGCGGTGGCGGTGAGCGACGAGGAGATCCTCACCGACCTGCGCGACTTCGCCGCCCGGGAAGGGCTGCTGCTCTGCCCCGAGGGGGCGGCCTGCCTGACCGCGGCCCGGCAGCTGCGGGCCGGCGGCTGGATCCGGGCCGGGGAGCGCGTGGTGGTGCTCAACACCGGCGCCGGGCTGAAGTACCCGGAGACGGTCGACGTCTCCGGGGTCCCGGTGCTGGCCTGAGGTGGACCTCCGCCGGCGGTCCGTGCCTGGTGGTCAGAACTGCGTCGGGTCCGTGATTCGCCAGGCCGCGTTGATCAGGCCGATGTGCGACAGCGCCTGCGGAAAGTTCCCCAGGTGCAGGCGACCGGCCGGGTCGATCTGCTCGCTGAACAGCCCGAGGTCGTTGGCGTGCCCGACGACCTGCTCGAACAGCGCCTCGGCGCGCTGCTGTTCGCCGGTCAGCACCAGGCACTCCACCAGCCAGAACGAGCAGAGCACGAAGCCGGCGGGGTCGTGGCTGAACCGCCGGACCAGACCCTCGTCGGTGCCCAGTTCGCGCTCGACGACGGCGATGGTGGCGCGCATCCGTGGGTCGGTGGCCGGCAGGAAGTGCACCACCGGCAGGAAGAGCGCCGAGGCGTCCAGCTCGGTCGAACCGAAGGAGGCGGTGAACGCGCCGATCTCGTCGTTCCAGCCCTCGCGCAGCACGGTCGCGCGGATCTCGTCGCGGACCGCCGCCCAGCGTCGCGGGTCGGCCCGGTCACCGAGCCGGTCCGCCAGACCTACCGCCCGGTCCATGGCCACCCAGCAGAGCACCTTCGACGACACGAAGTGCCGCTCGACCGCCCGGGCCTCCCACATGCCCCGGTCGGGCAGCTGCCAGGTGCACGCCACCTGCTCGGTCAGCCCGAGCACCATCTCCCGCAACTCCTCGTCGAAGGTCTGCCCGAGGTAGTCGCGCAGCCGCCAGACCGATGAGATGATCTCGCCGGGCACGTCGAGCTGCCGCTGCTTCCAGGCCTCGTTGCCGATGCGGACGGGCTGACTACCGGCGTAGCCGTCGAGGTGCGGGCAGTAGTGCTCGCTGATGTCCCGCTCCCCCTGCAGCCCGAAGAGCACCGGCACCGGCTCGTCGCCGATCCGGCCGATAGAGCGGGTGACCCAGGCGAAGAGGCGGGACGCCTCGTGCGGGCAGGCCGCCACCCAGAGCGCGCGCATCGTCATGGAGAAGTCGCGCAGCCAGGAGTAGCGGTAGTCGTAGTTGAGCTGGCCGCCGAGCTGTTCGGGCAGCGAGGTGGTGAGCGCCGCGGCCACCGCGCCGCTGCGGCCGTACGTCAGGCCGGTCAGCGCCGTCGAGCTGGCCCGGACCAGCTCCGGGTACCGGCCCGAGTAGGGGTGCACCTCCCGGAACGCCTCCCAGGCCTGGATCGTCTCGTTGAGCCCGGCCACCGGGTCGAGCCGGGCCGGCGGGTCTCCGTAGGCCGGCGCGTACGCCAGGTCGAAGCCGACAGTCTGCCCGGCCGCGACTTCGAACTCCTGGTGGACCCGATCCCGGTCGGCCCGCAACCGCAGCCCGCCGGCGCGCAGCACCAGCACCGCCGGGCCCGCGGCGGCGAGCACCCCACCGTCCGGCTGCTCGTGCACGTACGGGGTGAGTAGGCCGTGCTCCGGGCGTGGTGCGAAATCCAGCGCCATCCGGACCCGCCCGGTCAGCCCCTCGACCACCCGCAGCAGCACCGCGGGCGACTCCATGCCGAGGTCGTGCCCGCGGGCGCCGGCCGCCGCGGCCAGCGCGTCGGTGACCGCCACGCTCCCTTCCGGGGTGTGGTGCACGGTGCGCAGCACCAGGGTGTCCGGGCTGTAGGCCCGCTCCACCCGGTGCCCGGCCCCGCCGACACCCACCGGCGCCAGCCGGTAGTGGCCGGCGCCGGGGTCGAGGAGCCGGGCGAAGACGGACGGGCTGTCGAACCGGTCCGGGCACCACCAGTCGACGGAGCCATCCAGCCCGACCAGCGCGCCGGAGCGGCAGTCGGAGAGGAATCCGTAGTCGGAGATGGCGGGCTGCTCCATCCGCGGCGGGTACCCCGATCGAATCGGATCAGACCAGCGCCGGCGGCGGCCCCGTCAGCTCGGCGGCTCGTCCTGGCCCGCGGCCTCCGCGGCGTCCGCCTCCTGCTTGGTCCGGTGCACCGCCTGGTCGGCGTGCTCCGGCGGACCGTAGACGGTGTAGAGCACCAGCGGGTTGGGGCCGGTGTTGACGAAGTTGTGCTTGGTACCGGCGGGCACCACCACCAGGTCGCCCTGGACGACCTCCCGCTTCTCCCCGGCGATCCGGGCCTCGCCGGTGCCGCTGACGAAGGTCAGGATCTGGTCGATCCCCTCGTGCACCTCCTCGCCGATCTCGCCGCCCGGCGGAATCGTCATGATCACCAGCTGGGTGTGTTCCCCGGTCCACAGCACCCGCCGGAAGTCCGGGCTCTTCTCGGCGACGGTCGCGATCGTGAAATGCTCCATGCCGCGCTCATACCCGTTCCGGCGGCGCGCCACGCCGGGACTCGCAGATGGTGGAATTCGCCACTCGGCGGAGGTTTGGATCCGTACCGACCGGGGATCGACAAGGCTGACGGGCACTTAGCCGGTCGAGCCAGGTCCCCGCTGGCGTACCGCCGAACGGCTGCGATGGTGGGAGACGGCCAGAGCGCGGCGACGTTCCGACCCAGGTCGGGCGGCGCCGTGCGCTCGTCTGCGCGCTCCTTTCAGGCCAGCACCGCGAGGTGGAACCCGCGGTCGGCGGCGGTGCCGTCGCTGGCGAAGGTCTCCACGAAGACGCCGTTCGGGATGCCCGTCCGGCCGGCCACCGAGATCTCCCCCGCCGGCGCGACGCCGGCGCTGCCGGGCAGGCCGAGCGTGCCGACGTACCCGGCGGCCGACACGTCCTGGTCGAAGATCACTTGATACATGCCGGCGGAGAGGCGGTTGGCGGTCGCGACGCCGAGCCCACGGATCAGGGCGCCGTTGGCGTTGACCACGGCGAAGAGCACCCGCGCGGTCGCCGGCAGGCCGACGGGGGTGCAGGTGGTGAGTTCGTCATCGGCACGAACGACATCGCCCTCCTCCGGTGTGGGTTGGGCCATCGACCCCCGCCGGGATCTCGAGCTGGGCATGCGCGGTCCTCCCTGCTGGCCGGCCGAGCCGGGCAGCGATGAGGCAGTTGTGGGGCAAAGCGGGATCAGCGACGATCGCACCCTTTGTCATCGAACGTAGAGCGGAAATCCGCGCGGCAACCAGTCGCAGCGCTGTCCGATCATGGACACTTGTCGATACCGCGAGGTGGCTTCATATCGCCTGACCTGCTGCGGAGTCAGTCGTCCGGCACCGACACCGGCTCACCACCGAGGCAGCGCACCTGTAGCTCGTGCTTGCCGGCGCCCCCCTCGAATCGCACCTCGACGTCGTCGTCCGGCCCCCGGTCGACGTCGCGCACCCGGAAGCCCTGCGCCGGCGCCCAGGAGACCAGACGTACGCCCTCGGGGGTGCACTCGGCGACGGCGGTGCCACCCGGGGTGGCGAAGCTGCGCCGGGCGCCCGTACCGGTCGACGGCGGGGTGGACGACGGCGGGGCGGTGGCCGGCGACACGCTCGCCGTCGGCCCGGCGGGCGACGCCGAGGGCAACGGATCGGCGGAGAGCGCGCGGGCCACCTCCTCCTCGCTGCGCACCCCACCCGGCGTCCCGGTGATGCTCTCCCCGACCAGCCGGATCGCCGCCAGCCCGATCAGGGTGGCGACGGCGGCGGTGGCCAGCCACCCGGCGGCGACGAGAAGCGAACGGCGGGACATCCTCCGAGTGTCCCCGACCGGAGGTTGGCGCCGGCACAGCACGACCCTAAAGGAGGGTTAACGCACCGCCGGATCGATGCCGACAGCGGTTAGCCTGCGAGCTGTGGCCCGCCTGCTGCTCATCGAGGACGACCTGACCATCCGCACGCCGCTGATCCGGGCGCTGCGCGAACGTGGGCACGCGGTGGCCGCCGCCTCGACCGCGATGGCCGGGCTGCGCGACGCGCTCGACGACCGCCCCGATCTGGTCGTACTCGACCTGGGGCTGCCCGACCTGGACGGTCGCGAGCTGCTGCGGATGCTGCGCGCGGTCAGCTCGGTGCCGGTCATCGTGGCCACCGCCCGGGACGACGAGACCGAGATCGTCCGGGTGCTCGACGCGGGCGCCGACGACTACGTGGTCAAGCCGTTCACCGCGGCCCAGCTCGACGCCCGGGCCCGGGCGGTGCTCCGACGTGGGCCGTCGGGTGCCGGGACGTCCGACCCGGCGCTCGTCGTCGGCGGGTTGCGCGTCGACCCCCGGTCCCGGCAGGTCACCCTCGACGGGGCGCCGATCGAGCTGACCCCGCGCGAGTTCGACCTGCTGCACTACCTCGCCGGCCGCCCCGGGCAGGTGATCACCAAACGGGAGCTGCTCACCGAGGTCTGGCAGATCCCCTACGGCGGCGCCGACAAGACCGTCGATGTGCACCTGTCCTGGTTGCGCCGCAAGCTGGGCGAGAGTGCGCAGGAGCCGCGCTACCTGCACACCGTGCGCGGTGTCGGGGTGCGGCTGGAACCGCCGGCGGCCGCCGGATGAGGGCCCGGCTGGCGCTGCTGGTCGCCGCGGTCAGCGTGCTGATCCTGATCGCGTTCCTGGTGCCGCTGGCGCTGCTGGTGCGGACCGTCGCCGAGGACCGGGCCACCGTGCGGGCCACCGCCGACGCGCAGAGCCTCGTCCCGGTGGTGGGCACCGCCGACCCGGCCACCATCCGGCTCACCGTCGAGCAGCTCGCCGCCGACTCCGGCCGGCCCGTGAGCGTCTACCTGCCCGACGGCGCCGTGCTCGGCGCGCCGGTGCCCCGTACCGCGGCGGTGGCGCTGGCCGCCCGTGGCCAGAGCCTGACCGGGGAGTCCGCGGCGGGCCGGGAGGTGGTCATCGCCGTACAGGGCCGGGCGGACGGCACCGGGGTGATCCGCGTCGAGGTGCCCCGGGCCGAGCTGACCGCGGGAGTGACCCGGGCCTGGCTGGTGCTCGCCCTGCTCGGGGTGCTGCTGGTGCTGATCGGGCTGCTGGTCGCGGACCGGCTGGCGCGCACCCTGGTCCGGCCGATCGGCGCGCTCTCCGCGGTGTCGCACCGGCTCGCCAACGCCGAACTGGACGCCCGGGTCACCCCGTCCGGGCCCGCCGAGCTGCGCGAGGTCGCCGGCGCGCTGAACCATCTGGCCAGCCGGATCCAGGTTCTGCTGGTGCAGGAGCGCGAGCAGGTCGCGGACCTGTCCCACCGGCTGCGTACCCCGTTGACCGCGCTTCGGCTGGAGGCGGAGTCGCTGCGCGACCCGGACGACGCCGCTCGGGTCACCGCCGCGGTGGACGGCGTGGAACGGGCGGTCACCGGCCTGATCCAGCAGGCCCGCTGGCGGCGGTCGCCGGGGGCCGGGCCGGCCGGTTCGGACGCGGCCGGCATCGTCGGCGAGCGGGTGGAGTTCTGGTCGGTGCTCGCCGAGGACACCGGCCGAGCGGTGACCCTCGACCTGTCACCCGGTCCACTCCCGGTCGGCGTGCCCGCCGACGAGCTGGCGGCGGCGGTGGACGCCCTGCTCGGCAACGTCTTCGCGCACACGCCGGACGGCACCCCGTTCACCGTCCGGCTGGTTGGCGACGGCGGGCAGGTGGTGCTGACCGTGGCCGACCGGGGGCCGGGCATGCCGGCCGACGCGGTCCGCCGGGGTGCCAGCGCGGCCGGTTCGACCGGCCTCGGGCTGGACATCGCCCGGCGGGCGGCGCAGGCTTCCGGCGGACTGCTGGAGCTGGCCACCGCCCCGGGCGGCGGGGCGGAGGTCCGCCTCCGGCTCGGCCCGCCGACGGCTTAACCGGGCCTTAGCATCCGCACAGCGCGGTGCTATCCGGGCGAAACCGATCCTCGTAACTACAACCGAGGAAAGGTGGAGACATGAAGCGCAGCGCGATGATCCTGACCACGGCCGGAGCGGCCGTGCTCGCGGTGGCGGGGGTGGCGCTCGGCGTCAGCGCCGCCGACGGGCAGCGCTCCCAGGGCACCACCCTGGCCGCCGCCACGACGGCGCCGGGCACGCCGGACGACAGCACCACCAGCGCCACGCCGGACGACAGCACCGCCAGCGCCACGCCGGACGACAGCGCCTCGGCCGGCGCACCGGGCAGCCCGAGCGGCGCCCCGACGACCAGTGCCGCCCCGGGTCAGAGCACCGGCCCGGCCACCGGCGACCGGGTGGACCAGCAGCGGGCCGGCGAGATCGCGCTGGCCCGGGCCGGTGGCGGACGGATCGTCGAGGTCGAGGCGGAGCAGGAGCACGGCCGTCCGGTGTGGAGCGTGGAGATCGTGGCGGGTGGCACCGAGCACGACATCGACGTGGACCGCGACAGCGGCGCGGTCCTCCGGGCCGAGCAGGAGCCGGCGGACGACGACGACGCTGACGACAACGACGACGACAAGCACGATGACGACGACAGCGACGACGACGATCACGGCGACGACGACTGAGCCTCCGCCGCCCCGGCCCACCGCCCTCAGCCGGCGGCGGGCCGGGGCCGCTCGGCGTCTCGGTCGGTCGGCGATGCGCCAGAGCCACCCGCCGCAGCCACCCGTCGGAGCCGCCCGCGGGTGACGCTGGGCCCGGGTCGGTCAGCGGTTCAGCCAGGCGAGCAGGTCCGGCGGGGCCAGCGCGGCGACCCGGTCCTGGTAGCGGGCCCGGCCCGCCGCGTCGAGCAGCTCCCGCCCCTGCCCGGACCGCCCGGCCCGGAAGAAGGCCTTACGGTCCTTGAGTACCCCGGCCGGGTCGGGGGCGAGCCGCTCGGCCCGCTCCCGCATCCGGGTGAAGGTGGCCGCCTCGACCAGCTCCGGCCAACGCTCGTCCGGCACGGTGAGACCGCACCGGTCCGCGAGCCGGCGCATCTGCGCGTCAAGGTCGCTCAAGAGGTCGGCGTAGTGCACCAGCACCACGTTCGGCTCGTGCCGCCGGGCCCAGGCGTCGCGCAGGTGCCACATCACCCCCGGCAGCGAGTCCAGCTCCGCGCGGGGATCGACCTCCTGGTCCACCCAACGGCTCAGCCACTGCTCGACGGGGGCCGGCGGCTTCGGCGGCTGGGTGGGCGCCGGCTGCCCGGTGAGTTCGCGCATCCGGGCCCGGTCCAGGTTGCGGGCCTGGTGGTAGAGGGAGACGGCCATGTCGAGCGGGTGCCGGGCCACCACCACGTAGGTCACCCGGGGATCGATCGGTACCCCGTCCAGCGGGGTGTGGGTCTTGATGAAGCGCCGGTGCGGCTGGGCGGCGAGCCGTCGGAAGACTTCCTCGCGCGGCTCGACCAGCCAGTCCAGCCACGGTGAGAGCACCGGCAGCGGCGCGGGCAGCTCCGGGGTGCCGAGCACCAGCAGCGCGCAGATCATCTGCATCCAGGTGGTGCCGCTCTTGGACCGGGTGCTGATCACGATGTCCCCGTCGCGGAACGGGAAGCCGAGCCACCGGGCGCTGTCCTCGTCGGACGACCGGTAGCGGTACGGGGTCTCGGGCATCCGGCGATCGTAGTAGCGGGGCCGCCGAGCGTCCGGTCAATTACCGGCCCGATCAGCCCTGGGACGCATGGGAATGCCTGGCTACATTGAACTATGGTGCCCGCCCACGGGGGCCGGGCGGCGGAACCGGTCTACCGCCCCATCCTCGCCACCCGGCGGGGCGAGCTGGAGGCGTTGAGTCACCTCGACGCCACCGCCGCCGCGCTGATCGCCCCGATCCTCGACGTCGACCTGGCCGATCGGTCCACATCGGAGGCGCTCACCCGGCTGCCGGCCGGTCTGCTACCCGCCGTCGACGTCACCGCGCTGCCCGACACGTCGCAGAACGAACTGGTCCGCTGGGGCGTACCGCTGGTGCCGGTGATCGGGCTGGCGGAGAGCGACCGCCGGCTGGCCGCGCACGGCGCCGCGGCCCGGGCGTACGCGCAACGATCGGTGATCCGGCTACGCGCGGGCCGTGACCGCACCGGCCCCGACGCGACGACCTCGGCGGTGGAGCGGATCTGGCGGTTCACCCGGCTCGTGCCGGAGCAGTGCGACCTGTTGGTGGACGCGGGCGACGTGTGCTGCCCAGCGGACGTCCGGCTCGCCGAGCCGCGGGTGCGTCGGCTGCTGGACTGGGCCCGGCGGCACTCCTGGCGCTCGGTGACGGTGGCGGCCGGCGGCCTGCCGCCGACCCTCTCCCGGCTGCCCACCGACGAGCCGGTCCGGCTGGACCGGTGGGACTGGCTGCTCTGGCAGCGCCTCGCCGATTCCGGCGTGGGCTACGGCGACTACGGGGTCGGCTCGGCGCTGCCCGGCGCCGGGCAGCCGGGCGACCGCCTGCCCACCATGTGCTACACCGCCGACGGCGCCTGGTGGATCTACCGCTGGTCGCGGCGGGGCGGGCGGGGTGACGACCGGTTCGCGGACCTGTGCCGCACGCTGGTCGGCGCGCCGCACTGGCCGGCCGCCGGAGCGTCGTTCTCCTGGGGCGACCACGAGATCCTCCGCCGCGCCCGTCGAGGGGCCGGCGCCGGCTCGACCAGCAGCTGGACGGCGTGGAGCACCTCGCACCATCTGGCCCAGGTGCTGGCCGGGCTACGACCACCGAGCCGAGACGGCGGGACTGCGCCCTGGCCGGCCGGGCCGGAGGCGGCGGGCCGTGGCCGACCGCCCCGGGCACAGCGCGGCGGCGAGCCCCGCCGGGCCGGCTGAGTGGCTACTGCCGCTCGGTGAAGCCGAACTGGATGATGCCCTCGTCGTCGACGGTCGCGTCGACGGAGGCGTCGCCGAGGATCTCGGCGGCGTCGGCGTCCAGGAAGATCCGGGCACCCTCGGTGTCCACCACGTGGTCGCCCTGGATCGGCTCGGCGACCAGTTCGACGGTGAGCGAGCCCGCCTCGGCGTCGGCGGCGATGCGCACCCCGCCGTCCTCGGCGACGTCCTGCTGATTGGCCAGGTCACGGATGACCAGGACGGCGTTGTCGGTCATGGTGAGCATGGTGGAACTCCTCGTGGATTCTCTCGGATCGCGGTCGGAACGGCGCAGACCGGGATGTCGGCCCGCGTCCGGGGCACACGTGGGAGGCGATCGCGGGGCGACCCAGTCGACCCACCGCATCGGGGCAGGTGAAGGGCCCCTCAGCACCTACGTTGCCCGCTGCCGGGCGATCCGTCAAATAGAGCGCGGTCAGTCGAGAGCGGTGGCCGGCGTGAGGAGCGCGCGGATCTCGCGGACCGCCGCGCGGCCGGCCCGGTTGGCGCCGATCGTGCTCGCGGAGGGGCCGTACCCGATCAGGTGAATCCGGTCGTCGGCCACCACCCGGGTCCCGTCCATGGTGATCCCGCCGCCCGGGGCGCGCAGTTTCAGCGGGGCGAGGTGGTCGAGCGCGGCGCGGAAGCCGGTGCACCAGAGGATCACGTCGGCGGCGACGAAACGGCCGTCGGCCCAGGCGACCCCGTCGGGCGTGATCCGGTCGAACATGGGTAACCGCGTCAACACACCCTGCTCGCGCAGGCGGCGGACCTCGGGGGTGACCGGCAGTCCGGTGACCCCGACCACGCTGGTCGGCGGGCGGCCGGTTCGGACCCGCGCGTCGACCAGTGCGACGGCAGCCCGACCGTGCTCCGGGGTGAACTCGATCTCCCGGAAGTCGGGCGGACGCCGGGTGACCCAGGTGGTGCCGGCGGCGACGGCGGAGACCTCGCCGAGCAGTTGGACGGCGGAGGTGCCGGCGCCGACCACCACGACCCGCCGGCCGGCGAACTCCGCCGGCCCGCGGTAGTCGGCGGTGTGCAACTGCCGACCCCGGAACGAGGAGCGGCCGGGATAGTGCGGCCAGAACGGCCGGCTCCAGGTGCCGGTGGCGTTGATCAGGGCCCGGGCGCTCCACCGCCCCCGGTCGGTGTGCAGGTCCAGCCGCCCGTCCGGCTGCGGGTGCACCACCTGGACGCGGACCGGGCGTCGCACCGGCAGCCCGAACTCCCGCTCGTACGCCTCGAAGTAGTCGCTCACCACCTGGGCCGCCTGCTGGTCCGGCGCGGCGGCGGGGAAGGGCATCGCGGGCAGGTCGTGGAAGCCGTGCACCCGCTCGACGGTGAGGGTGGGCCAGCGGTGCCGCCAGGCTCCGCCCGGGCCGTCGTCGGCGTCCAGGATCACGAAGCCGGCGCCGGGGGCGAAGCCGGCGCGGCGCAGGTGGTACCCGGCGGAGAGGCCGGCCTGACCGGCGCCGATCACCACCACGTCGACCGAGCGGGTTTCCACGCCGGGTACAACAGCGGTGGGTCCGTCGCTGTGCCCGCGCACACCGTCGCTCCGCTCACAGTTCGACGGACCTACCATTTCGCACTGGTAAGCCCCATTAGTCCATACGCTGAGCCTCATGAAGGACATGCACCGTTACTTCGCCGAGCTCATCGGCACTCTGCTGCTGGTCTTCTTCGGCGTCGGAAGCGCGGTCGCCGCCCGGATCGAGGGCGGGGTGGTGGTGGTCGCGCTCGCCTTCGGCTTCGTCATGCTGGCCCTGGTCTACACGATCGGGCCACTCTCGGGCAGCCACGTCAACCCGGCGGTCACCCTCGGCGTGCTGCTCTCCGGCCGGATCTCCCTGATCGGCGCGGTCGCCTACTGGATCGCCCAGTTCGTCGGGGCAACCATCGCCGCGTTCATCCTCTGGGCGCTGACCCGGTGGGGCGACGTGGCGGACCAGACCGGCGCGTTGGGCAGCAACGGGTACGGCGGGCACATCAACCGGGGTGGCGCGGCGGTGCTCGAGATCGTGCTGACCTTCCTGTTCGTGCTGGTCGTGCTGGTGGCGGGCACCCGCGCCGACCAGGCGGCCATCTCCGGCGTCGCGATCGGCCTGGCGCTCGCCGTGACCCAGCTGGTCGGCGTCACCCTCGACGGCGCCTCGGTCAACCCGGCCCGGTCCTTCGGCCCGGCCCTCTTCGAGGGCGGCGTCGCCCTGCGGCAGCTCTGGGTGTTCATCGTCTTCCCGCTGCTCGGTGGGGCGCTGGCCGCGCTGGCGGCACCGCTGATCCTCCGGCCGGACGGGCGCTACTGGGGCGGCTCCGACCAGAACGCGGACCGGGGACCCGGACCGGTCTGACACCCGCCCACCCTCGACGCTGCGCAGGGGCCGACCGACGCGGACCGGTCGACGGGAACCGGATGGCCGCGTGTCGGGTCTGACCCGTGGGACCTGGGACCACGGGCTGGGCGGAGGCGTGATGGTGGGACGACATGGCTGGTCGAGACTGTTGCCGGCAGCGGCGCTGGGGCTGCTGCTCACCGGCTGCACGGGTGTCTCGGTGGCCGACGCGCCGACCGAGGGAAAGGGGTCGTACCAGGTCTGGGGCCTGAACGAGGCGTCCAGCGACCTCGACGGCGACAACCCGACGGTAGTCCTCAACGGCGATCTCGAGCGGGACAGCAAGGCGTTCTTCACCGTGGACGGCCGGTGGGATGCCGACGGGTTCGTGCTCGACGACGCCGCCGCCGAGCAGGTGCGCGCACTCGCCGACCACCTGCCCGAGCGGACCGGCGATCCCGCCTGCGAACGGCTGGTGCTGGTCGACGACGGTCTGGTCGACCGGGCGGTGGCCGTGCTGACACCGGTCAGTGGCGAACTGGAGGGTCCGGTGGTCGCGACCCGGCTCGCCGACTGACACTCCGGCGGCAATAACTTTCGGCCTGGGCCCTTCTCTGGCGATTATCTCCATGACAGCATCGACGCATGCATCGACGTCTCTTCCCCCGGACGCTGGCGCTGGTGGCGCTGGTCGCCGCGGCGGCGACCGCCGGCGCGCCCGGCGCCACCGCCGAGGCCCCGGCACCCGCGGTGACCCGCCTCAACGCGACCATCGACGCGATCCTCGCCGACTCCCGGCTGGCCGGAGCGCAGGCCTCGGTGGTCGTGGTCGACACCAGCACCGGCGAGACCCTCTACGACCGCAACGGCGACCGCCGGCTGGTGCCCGCCTCCAACACGAAGCTGCTCACCTCGACCGCGGCCATGGCGCTGCTCGGATCGGGGCACCGCTTCACCACCGACGTGAGCACCAACGGCAAGCGCGCGGGCGGGCTGCTCTCCGGCAACCTCTACCTGCGTGGCGGCGGCGACCCGACGATGCTCGCCGCCGACTACGACGCGCTCGCCGCGCAGATCGCGGCCAAGGGCGTGCGGGTGGTCGCCGGCAACCTCGTCGCCGACGACACCCGCTACGACCGGACCCGGCTCGGGCCGGACTGGACCTGGGACGACGAGCCCTACTACTACGCCGCGCAGATCTCCGCGCTGACGGTCGCGCCGGACACCGACTACGACGCGGGCACCGTGATCGTCCACGCCGCGCCCGGCAAGGCCGCCGGCGCCCGGCCGGTGATCACCACCACCCCGCCGACCGGTTATCTGCGCATCGACAACCGGGCCGAGACGGTGACCGACGGGGAGACGTCGGTCTCCTTCGAGCGCGAGCACGACGGCAACACCATCGTGGTCACCGGCCAGATCGCGGTGGGCGACGAGCCGGCCAGCGACTGGGTCACGGTCTGGGAGCCGACCGGCTACGCCGCCGACGTCTTCCGAACGGCGCTGCACCGGCACGGCGTACGGGTGCTCGGTCGCACGGTGCTCGGCCAGCCCACCCCGGGCGGGGCGACCCCGGTGGCCCGGCACGACTCGATGCCGCTGGCCGAGCTGCTGGTGCCGTTCCTCAAGCTCTCCAACAACGGGCACGCCGAGGTGCTGACCAAGGAGATCGGCCGGGTGCTCGCCGGCTCGGGCACCTGGTCGGCCGGGCTCACCGAGATCAGCGAGTACGTCGCCGGCGCCGGCATGGACACCGGCACGCTGCGCCAGCGGGACGGCTCCGGACTGTCCCGTCGCAACCTCGTGCCGGCCGGCGAGTTCGTGGATCTGCTCGCCGCGGTCCGGGCCGAGCCCTGGTTCGACACCTGGTACGCGGCGCTGCCGATCGCCGGAGAGGCAGAGCGCTTCGTCGGTGGCACGCTGCGCAGCCGGATGCGGGGCACCGTGGCGGCCGGGAACGTGCACGCCAAGACGGGGAGCCTCACCGGCGTCTCCAGCCTCTCCGGCTACGCCACCGACGCCGACGGGCGGCTGCTGGCCTTCTCCGTCGTGTTGAACAACTACCTGGCCTCGACCGTGAAGCCGCTGGAGGACCAGATCGCCATCGCGCTCGCCGGCCACAGCGAGCAGGGCGCCAGCGCCGCGCGGGTGGCGCCACCGGCGGCGCCCGACATGCCGCGCGCGCCGGAAGGAGTGGAGTGCTCCTGGGTCAAGCCGATCGCCTGCTGACTGGCCGGTCCGGTCCCCGGCCCCTGCGTCTCGCGAGGGCCGGGGGCCGCCGGTCAGGCGCCCGGGCGGGTGGGCACCGGTGCCGTCGGGTCGCCGCGTTCGATGAGCGCGGCGATCTCCGCGTCCCGCAGGCCGCGCAGGGCCAGCACCCGGACTCCCCAGCGGTGCAGCCGGCACGGGTGCGGGCTGGCGTCGTTGCGGCAGACCGTCCCGCCGGACCAGCTGCGCGGGGCGTGCACCACCACCGCCCGCACCGCGAACTGGGCGTCCTCACCGGTCACGTAGGGCGGCAGCGGGATCTCCCGGAGCACGTCGCCGACGGGCTCCGCCGCACGGGTCGGGGTGAGGGTAGGGGCGCGGTGGGCGGTGCTGCTGCTCATCTGCGAGACCTCCACACAGGACGGTCAGACCGGGACAGCAGAAAGGTACGTCCGCGTCGACGCGCGGTGACGGACAAACTGTCCCGTCGATCTCAGCCGGCGACCTGCGCGCGCAGCCGGGCCGCGGTCCGCGTCGGGTCGTAGTCGGGCCCGACCCCGGACACGATGATCGCCGAGCCCTCGATGTGCCGGGTCCGCAGCGGCAGGATCTCCTGGTACGCCGGCGAGGCGTACCAGGCGCGGGCCGCCTCCACGTCGGGGAACTCGATGATCACGACGGTTCCGGGCCACTCACCCTCGAGAACCTCCACCTCGGCGCCGTGCACCCGGAACCGACCACCGAACGGATCCAGGGTGGCCTGGATCCGTTCGATGTAGGTGAGCACGTCCTCGTTGGTGTTCGGGGTACGCAGGTGGGCGAGCGCGAACGCGGGCATGAGGGTCCTCCCAGTCGATGCGGCCCGGCCGGCGAGGCCGGGTCGATGGGAGAAGTCTGCGCGGCCCGCGCCGCGCCGTCGATTACCTGCGGGGTAAGGGGACCGCGCGGGTGCGGGTCAGTCGCGTTCCAGCACCACCACCGGGATCTCCCGGTCGGTCTTGGTCTGGTAGTCGTCGTACGCCGGCCAGATCGCCGCCATCGTCTTCCACATCCGCGGCTTCTCCTCCGGCGTGGCGGTACGCGCCCGGGCGGTGAACGTCTCCGCGCCGACCTGCACCTCCACCACCGGATCCGCCAGCAGGTTGCGGTACCAGGCCGGGTGTTCCGGCGCACCGCCCTGCGAGGCGACCACCAGGTAGTTCTCGCCGTCCCGCCCGTAGATGAGGGCGGTGCGACGCGGCTTGCCGCTGCGCCGACCCCGGGTCGTCAGCAGCAGCGTGAACACCCCGGGCCGCCACTCGTGGCCGTCCGCCCCGCCGGTCTGCACGTAGCGGTGGATGTGGTCGGCAACCCAGCTCGTGGGGCTGTCCACGACCTGCTCGCTGGAGGTCATCGCCGAGGTCCCTTCTGATCGACCAGATTCATCGCGCCCACGCTACTCCCGCCCGCACTTGCCGGCCGGACGAACGACCGCCGCCGACCACCGCCGAGAACGGCCGGACGTGTCGCTGGTCAGCGCAGGGCGACCGCCTGGACCCCGACGTTGCCGCAGTCGCCGGTGAAGACCTTCTCGGTGCTCCAGTTGATCAGCAGCCGGGCTCCCCGTGGAGCCCGGAACCGCAGCGTGAACTCGGCGCTGCGGCTGGTGTGTGGATCCTCCATCCGCAGCGTGGTGGTCGGGCCCCCCGTCGAGAGCCGGGCCTCCAACCGGCCTCGGGCCATCCAGAGGCCGGCGTAGAGCCGCACCGTTCGCAGCTCGCCGCTGCCGGCGACGGCCAGCGCGAAACCGTTGCCCGCCCCGCAGGTGTAGACGCCGTTCGGGGTGCCGCTGGCCGCCCGCACCGCGGCGCCGTCCCGCCAGCTGAACACCTCCTGGTTGCCGTCCCAGCCGCCGCGGGCGCCGCGGCCACCCTCGTCCGCGATCTCCCCGGAGCCGTTCCGCTTGCGGACCGTCGAGTCACCGCCGCGCAGCCCCCAGTGCACCCAGTCCCGGGGCCCGGCGGCGGTCAGGTCGACCTCGGCCGGGATGTCGCCCTGGCTGACGGTGAGCACCGCCGGCGCGGGCGTGGGAGTGGTGACCGACGGGGTGGGCGCGACGCTCGGCGGTCGCTGACGGGGCCGCAGCCCGGGGCTGGCCGGCCCGGCGTCGCTCCCCTTCGCCTCGACCGCGGGGAAGCCGGTCGGCCTTCCCACCCCGGCCGGCACCCCGCCGTGCGGGCCCGGCTCGGGCTCCGGACCGGACCCGACGTACGCGATCAGGGCGGTCAGGCTGGCCAGCGCGGCGAGCCCGGCGACCGCCCATCGACGCTGGCGGACCGGGGCCAGCCACCACCGCAGCGCCGGGTGGGCCGCAAACGGGGCCCGCGACCGGTGCCGCGCCGGTGTGCCGGTCGCCCGATGGCCGGCTCCCCGACCGGACGCACCCGTGCCCGTCCGGGTGAAGTCCTCCTCCGCCACCGGTCCTCCGCTCCGCACCGGACGATTCGGCCCGGTGGCGCGCGGCCGTGCCGCGGCACAGTCGTGCCGCGCCCGGTTCGTCGGATCCACCAGAACCGGACGGTCGCGGCGCCCAGTCTGTTACGGCAAGGTAGCGGACATCGATCGGAAGCGGAATCTCGGTACACCTCTTACGGACGGCGGGCCGGGACGTGGCGGGCGACCGCGACGACCGCCCGGAGGATCAGCGCCGCTCGCGGCGTCGCAGCCCCCGACCCGGGTGCCAGCTCTCGATCACCAGGTGGTCGGGCGGGTCACCCACGCGGGTCAGCACCACCTCCGTCAGCTCGATCCGGAACCGGTGCGACCCGTCGTCCGCCGGGGTCTCCTCGTGGGCGATGCCGCTGATCTTCGCGTCGCCGCCCCACGAGGTCGGGTCGTCGGCCGGAGTGTCCTCGGTCGCGCAGTGCAGCGCCACCCGCGGGTCGCGGCGCAGGTCCATCGCCTTGCGGGCCCCGGTCATGCTGCCCAGGCGCAGGTGATCCGCGCCGAAGTCGAACTCGGTGCCGCTGATCCGCGGCGCGCCGTCGCGGCGCAGCGTCGCCATCGTGCCGTGCTTGCCGACCGCGAAGCGGGCCCGCACCCGCTCGGCGAACTCGGGTTGTTCCTCGACCAGATCCGACCACCACGCCATGTGGCCACCATGACAGTCAAACCTGACAGCCGCCGTTGACTTTTGTCAGCGGATCTCGAAGCCGAGCGCCCGGGCGATCATCATCGCCTGCTCCGGGTCGACGACCGCGCCGGCCCGCTCGACGACCAGCGGGTCGAGCGCGCTCAGGTCGCTGCCGCGCAGGTCGGCCCCGCTCAGCCGGGAGCTGTGCAGCTGCGCGCCGGAGAGGTCGACGCCGGTCACCGTGGCCCCGGTGAGGTTGGCCCCGGTCAGGTCGACCTCGCGCATCCGTACGTCGGTCAGCCGGACGCCGCGCAGGTCGGCGCCGGGCAGCGCGGCGAACGACCAGTCGCCACCGGCGACCGTCAGCGGACGCAGGTCGCACTGGCTGAACGTGCTGCCGACCAGCTTGCAGCCGGTGAACTCGGCCTCGAAGAAGTTGCACCGCTTGAAGACGCAGCGGGTGAAGGCGGAGTCGACGTGTCGAGAGGCGTTGAAGAGCACGTTGCCGAAGGTGCAGCCGGTGAAGACCGCGCCCCGGCTGACCGCCTCGGTCAGGTCCACGTGGAAGAACTCACAGCCCACGAAGTGCCGCTCGGTCAGCTCCTCGCCGTACCAGTCCTCGTGGCGGAAGGTGGTGTCCTCGGTCAGCTCCGGCATCCGGCCAGGCTAGTGGGCACCGCCGACGCGATGGCCCTTCCGGTACCGGCGAACCGGCGAGTAGGTTCGGCGACGTGAGTGTGGCGCGGAGCATCGACCCGGACCAGATCGGCTTCGACCCGGCGCGGCTGGCGCGGATCGACGAGCACTTCGGCAGGTACGTCGACGAGGGCCGGCTCGCCGGCTGGCAGGCGGTGGTCACCCGGCGGGGCGAGGTGGCGCACTCCACGACGTACGGGCTGCGGGACGTCGAGGCCGGCGTCGCGGTGGAGCCGGACACCCTCTGGCGGATCTACTCGATGACCAAGCCGATCACCTCGGTCGCGGCGATGATGCTGTGGGAGGAGGGCCGCTTCGAGCTGACCGACGAGATCAGCCGCTGGTTGCCCGAGTTCGCCGACCTGCGGGTCTACGCCAAGGGTTCGACGCTCAAGCCGTACACCGTGCCGGCGGTCGAGCCGATCCGGGTCTGGCACCTGCTCACCCACACCTCCGGCCTGACCTACGGCTTCATGCAGACCTCGGTGGTCGACGGCCTCTACCGGGCCGCCGGTTACGACCTCTACCCGCCGGCGGACGTCGACCTGGCCACCGCCTCCCGGGCGTTCGGCGAGCTGCCGCTGCTCTTCCAGCCCGGCACCGCCTGGGGCTACTCGGTCGCCACCGACGTGCTGGGCCGGCTGATCGAGGTCGTCTCCGGGCAGAGCCTGGACGCCTTCTTCGCCGACCGGATCTTCCGCCCGCTCGGTATGACCGACACCCACTGGTGGGTCGAGGGTGACGCCGCCGACCGGCTCGCGGCCCTCTACGCGCCCGATCCGCGCACCGGCCGCGCCTTCCGTTACGACAAGCTGGGCGCGCTGGCGTACGAGAAGCCGGTCCTGCACTCCGGCGGCGGTGGCCTGATCTCCAGCGCCGCCGACTACCACCGGTTCACGCAGCTGCTGCTGCGCGGCGGCGAGCTGGACGGGGTGCGGCTGCTCGGGCCGCGCACCGTGCGCTTCATGACCCGCAACCACCTGCCCGGCGGGCAGGACCTGGGCACCCTCTCCACCGGCGGTTTCGCCGAGACCACCCTCGACGGGATCGGCTTCGGGCTGGGCTTCGCGGTGGTCGACGACCCGATCCCCAGCCGGGTGCCGAGCAGCGTCGGCGAGTACTACTGGGGCGGGGTGGCCAGCACCGCGTTCTGGGTCGACCCGGCGGAGGAGATCACCGCGCTCTTCTTCACCCAGCTCATGCCGTCCAGCACCTACCCGATCCGACCGCAGCTGCGCCAGCTGGTCTACTCCGCGCTGGTCGACTGACCGCCCGGTTCTTCGGGTAACGGCACACGCCGGCCGGGCCGGTCAATAGCCTGAGGGCGGGGCTACGTCCGGCGGGAGGCGATCATGAGCAACATCGTCGTGTTCGGCGCGGGTGGCACCGCGGGATCCCGGGTCGCCGCCGAGGCGATCGACCGGGGGCATCGGGTGACCGGGGCGGTGCGCCGTCCGGAGGCCACCTCGTACCTGCCGACCGGTGTCCAGGTCGTCACGGGGGACGCCACCAGCGAGCGGAGCGTACGCGAGCTGGCCCCGGCGGCGGACGTCTTCGTGGTGGCGATCGGCGGGGGCGAGCGGGAGCTGTGGCGCGACGCGGCCGAGACGCTGGTCGGCACGCTGCGCCAGCTGCCCGATCCGCCGCGGATCATCCACCTCGGCGGTGGGTCGACCCTGCTCACCCCGAAGGGGACGCCCTACCTCGACGAGCCGGACTTCCCGGCCGAGTACCGCGCCTCGGCCCAGGGGCAGGCCGACGCCCTCGACTACTACCGCACCTGCGCGGACGGGGTCACCTGGACGTACGTCTCGCCGCCGCCGCTGGAGTTCCATCCGGGCGAGCGGACCGGGCAGTACCGCACCGGCACCGACCAGCCGGTCACCGACGACCAGGGCCGCTCGGTGCTCACCTACGAGGACCTCGCGGTGGCGATCGTCGACGAGATCGAGAACCCGCGGCACGAGAACACCCGTTTCACCGCCGCGTACTGACGGCGGAGGTTAGTCGGCGAGGCGGGCCGGGAAGCCGCCGGTGGCGATCGGCCCCCAGTTGTCGATGGTGACCCGGATCAGCGACTTGCCCTGCCGGCGCATCGCCGCGCGGTACTCGTCCCAGTCCGGGTGCTCGCCGGAGATGCAGCGGAAGTACTCGACCAGCGGTTCGAGCGCCTCCGGCAGGTCGAGCACCTCGGCGGTGCCGTCGATCTGTACCCAGGGCCCGTTCCAGTCGTCGGAGAGCACGCAGGCCGACACCCGCGGGTCGCGGCGGATGTTGGCCACCTTGGCCCGCTCGGGATAGGTGGAGACCACCAGCCGGCCGGCGGTGTCGACCCCGGCGGCTACCGGCGACGACTGCGGTCGCCCGTCCGCCCGGGTGGTCATCAGGAGCACCTTGTGCCGGGGCCGGAGGAACTCGACCAGGGCGTCCCGGTCGACCTTCGTGTTTGTCGCGATGCTGGGGGCCACGGATCGTTTCTACCAGGGCATCCGGCCGGGCCGTGGCGCGGTGCCCCGGGTCAGCGGGGATGGTGGGCGCGACGGTCGGCGGCGGACTGGGCGGGCACCCGGGGTCGGCCGGTCGGGCGCCAGGCACGGCCGTTGGCGTAGATCACCCGGAAGCCGAGGTACGACGCGAGCGGCGCCCAGTGCGCCGAGCCCATCCGCAGTTCGGCCGCGTTGTGCCGATGCCCGTTGGCGAGCACGTCGAGCAGCACGGTTTCGAACGCGGCCGATTCGACCCAGTCGACTTCGCGGGTGAAACCGCAGATCAGGGCCGCTCCGGTGATGTCCAGGAATTCGCGCAACGCGGCGTCGGAGGCGCGCAGCACCGAACAGCTGCCGAAGTAGAGCCGCCGCCCCTCGCAGCGGCCCGCCATCAGTTCGGCGACGTCGGCGAGTTCGACCGAGTGCCAGTCGGTGAGGCGGAGCCGGCTCGGTTCGCCGTGCATGGCGAAGAAGCCGACCCGGTGGTCGGCGTACTGCTTGAGCAGCCAGCGGTCCAGGAAGTAGAAGAGCTCGTCACGGGTGGCCGCGTCCTTGTGGATGAACCGGATCTTGCCGAGTCGTTCGAGCAGTTCGAGCGTGGGCAGCACGGAGCCGCGTTCGTTCAGGTCGCGGTGCCACTGCCCCTCGACGCAGAAGACGCCTCCCCGGGCCACGTCCACCTCCGCCAGTCCATCAACCGGCGCTGACGTTACCGGGTGGCCGAGGCGGGAGAACATCACCCTCGGTGGGGCACGGCGCGACGTTCGGTGCGGTTTTGCGCTTTTCTGCCGCCGTACGACGGGATTGGCTGTTTCGCAAATCAGCCGAATTCACAGTCACTACCCAGGAACCGCGAATCATGAGGACGATTCTCGTTAATCGCCACCAACCCGAACGATGAGTGTCAGGGTGGAAATCACGGGACGCGCGGTCGATGTCCCGAAGCCCACCCCAATCGCTCTCCTATCGGGAGGACTTCTGTGCGCGTAAACACCCTGAAGCGGGCTGCCGTCGCCTTCGCCCTGGCTCTGCCGGGCGCCGCGATCGCCACGGTGGTCGCCGCGCCAGCAGCCCACGCCGACGGCTGCTACACCTGGAATCGCAACCTCTACCAGGGGCGATCCGGCAGCGACGTTCGGCAATTGCAGATCCGGATCGCCGGTTGGGCCGGCTACCGCGACATCGTGGAGAACGACGGCATCTTCGGACCGAAGACCGCCGCCGCGGTCCGGCGCTTCCAGCAGGCCTACGGCCTGCGGGCGGACGGCGTCGCGGGCCCACAGACCTACGGCAAGCTCTACGAACTCCAGGACAACGACTGCACGCCACGGCACTTCAGCTTCACCGAACTCGACGACGGCTGCGGGCGCAGCGGGTGGAGCGGCGGCCCGCGCCCGGCCGCCGAGACTCGGGAGAACGCGCTGCGCAACATGTGGAAACTGGAGGCGCTGCGGCGCAGCCTCGGCGACAAGCCGCTCAACATCAGCAGCGGCTTCCGCAGCGAGACCTGCAACAACCGGGTTGGCGGCGCGTCGGACAGCCAGCACCTCTACGGCAACGCCGCCGACGTGACCTCACGTAACTCGTCGCTCTGCCAGGTGGCCCGGGCGGCGCGCAACCACGGCTTCAGCGGCATCTACGGGCCGGGCTACCCGGACCACGACGACCACGTGCACGTGGACTCGCGGCGGGAGAACAACAGGGACAACAGCTCCAACACGACGAGCTGGTCGGCACCGGACTGCGGGGTCCGCTGAGCGGTCACCGGTACCGACGCCGGCCCGGCGCGGGTGGGGAACCCCGCGTCGGGCCGGCGTCGTCCTGCCCCGGGAAGGCTGGCGGCCGTACCTCCGCTCAGCTCGCCCGGGGCCAGCGCGGCGCGGGGGCGGGGGGAACCACCGGCCGGCCGGTGCCCGCGGCGTGCACCACCGGGCGTACGCCGGGCGGCACCGCCCGGGCGGCCTGACCGGTGGCGGTGAACGGGAAGGGCACGTGCACGAACGGGTTGCCGTGCCGGATCAGCGCCTCGATCTGGCGGTCGTTGAGCCCGTGCGCGCTCAGCACCCGCCGGCCCCAGCGGTGCAGGCGGCACGGATATGTGGCCCCGTCGTTGCGGCACAGCGGCCCGGTCGGCCACTCCTCCGCGGTGTGCACGACCACCGCCCGGACCGCGAGCCGGACGTCCTCGGGGGTCAGCGGCGCCGGCACCGGCACCTCACCCAGTACCTGATCGATGGGATCCGTCGACTGCTCACCAACTCGCACGGCAGACCTCCCGCAACTCGGCAGCGGCGCGGCGGGCCCGCCGCACCACATCCTCGGGCAGTGGTACGGCCGCCGCCGACCAGAGGTTCAATCCGGGTACCCAGCGAGCAGGTCTTCCGGTGACAGCCCCTGGACACCGTCGGTGGCCAGGCCGGCGCGGGACACCGCGATCGGCACGACATCGTCGTCCCCACCTGGCAGGCGCGACCGGTGCTGCAGCAGACGTCCCAGGTCGTGTGCGTCGAAGGGCCGGTTCTCCAACCACTTGATCGAGCCGACAAAGGTGATCCGTTTAGCGACCGGCCCGCGATCCGCACCCACGAGATCGATCTCCGGATCGTTGGTCCGGGTCCAGTAGCCACCCACCTCTGCGGTGCCGTCAGGAAGTCGGCCCGGGGACAGTCGGCGCAGGGCCTCCCGCACCACCGGCTCGATGGCGCGCCCGCGCCAGCTCGTCCAGGCGGACGTGATCCGGGCCAGCGTCACATCGCCACGGCCCCGCTCGACCTCGGGGAGGTAGGGCCCAAGGAAGGAGAGCCAGAACCGCAGATAGGGGTCAGCGACGGAGTATCTGGTCTCCCGGGAGGGCTTGGTCGACAACGGCAGGCTGACCTCGACCATCCGCTTTGCCGCCAGGAGCCGCAGTGCCCGGGTGAGAGACACCGCAGGCAGGTCGCCGGCCGCCCGGGCGATCAGCGAGAAGGTCCGCTCACCGGACCCGATCGCTCTCAGCACCAGCCCCGCCTGGGACTGTGGCGGGAACTCCGCGGCCAACGCCCGCTCGCCGCTGACGATCAGGGCGGAGGTCGGGTCGGCGACGGCACCGCTGAGGTAGTCATGCAGGGTGGCGCCGGAAGGCCACTCGTCGAGGATCAGCGGCAGCCCACCGGAGACCAGGTATGCGTCGAACGCCTCTGCCGCAGAAAGGTCGAGCATGCTTCGGACGTCTGCCGGGCTCAGCGGCGGAACGACCATCTCTGTGGCGCGCTGGTGGAACGGCCGGCCGTAGTCGTTCAACGCCTCCATCATCGCCAGGTCCGACCCGACGCAGATGAGGAGGACCGGACGGCGGGACAACTCCCGGTCGAACACCTTCTGCAGGGTCCCCTCGAACCCCGGATCGGTGCCGATCAGGTACGGCATCTCGTCCAGGACGACGACGCTGGGTCGGTCGGTGGGCAGCGCTGCAGCGAGCAGGGTGAGCGCTGCGTCCCAGGTCTGCGGAGTCTGTCCATGGAAGAGGTGAGCCCCGGGAAGGCTCGACCCGACCGCCGCCTCGACGAACAGCGCGAGGTCGGCGGCAACCGTGGGTTGCGCCGAGGCGGTGAAGAACACGTGCGGAACAGCGGCCCGCTCGACGAACTCCTCGACCAGCCGCGACTTGCCCACCCGGCGTCGTCCACGCATCAGCAGGGCACGGCCCGGACGCCCAGCGCGGCCGCCACGCCGTACCCGCCCCAGCATGGCGTCGAGTTGGGTCAGTTCACGGCCGCGCCCCACGAAACCGTCCATACCGCCATCCTCGACACTACCAAAAATGGAACAACCAAGAATGAGTGTAACCCGTTCGAGGGGGTGACGGCTGAGATGGGACGGGTCAGGCCAGGCCGGCGTCGTGCACCAGCAGGGCCACCTGCACCCGGTTGTTGAGATCGAGCCGGGTCAGCAGCCGGGAGACGTACGCCTTGACGGTCGCCACGCTCATGTACAGCTCGGCGGCGATCTCCGCGTTGGTCCGGCCCTGGCCGAGCGCCACCGCGACCTCCCGCTCGCGCTCGCTCAGCCCGGCCAACCGGCGCAGCGCCCGGTCCCGGCGTGGGTCGGGCCCGGCGGCAGTGGGCGCGGCACCGGTGACGTGCGCGATCAGGGTACGGGTGACCACCGGCGAGAGGGTCGCCTCGCCCGCGGCCACCCGGCGCACCGCCTGCACGATCTCGGCCGGCGGGGTGTCCTTGAGCAGGAAGCCCGCCGCGCCGGCGCGCAACGCCCGCAGTACCTGCTCGTCGGCGTGGAAGGTGGTCAGCACCAGCACCTCGGGTGGCTGCGGCAGCGCGCGGAGCGTCTCGGTCGCGGCCAGACCGTCGAGCCTCGGCATCCGGATGTCCATCAGCACCACGTCCGGTCGGGTGGCGGCGACCGCGGCTGGTACCTCGCCGCCGTCGGCGGCCTCCCCCACCACCCGCAGGTCCGGCACCCCGCCGAGGATCATGGACAGCCCGGCCCGGACCAGCGGGTCGTCGTCGACGATCAGCACCCGTACCGGCTCGCCGCCCGGCGCGGGCTCGTTCGGCGCCCCGCCGCCGGAACCCGCCGGGCCGGCCGCGAACGACTCCGAGCCGGCCACCCCCGGCCCGGTCACGCCGGCCACGGCAGCCAGGCGGCGAGCCGGAAGTCGCCCCGGTCGTCGCGCCCGTGCTCGAGCCGGCCGCCGGCCAGGGTGACCCGCTCGGTGATGCCGACCAGCCCGGTGCCGGCGCCGGGCAGCTCGGGGGCGTTCACCCCGCCCACCGGCCACCGGTTGCGGATCTCCACGGTGAGCCCGTCACTCGGCCCACCGGCCAGGTTGACCGTCACCACCGCGCCGGGGGCGTGCTTGCGGGCGTTGGTCAGCCCCTCCTGCACGATCCGGTACGCGCTGCGCCCGACCGCGGCCGGCACCGACGCCCGCGCGGCCACCAGGTCGCTCGCATTGACCCGGACCCCGGCGGCCCGTGACTCCTCGATCAACGCCGGCAGGTCACCCAGGGTGGGCTGCGGGCGCTGCGGATCCTCCTCGTCGGCGGTCTCCGCGCGCAGCACCCCGATCACCTCGCGCAGGTCCTGCAACGCCGCGTGCGCGCTTCCCCTGATCACCCCGGCGGCCTTCGCCACCTCCTCGGCCGGCGCGTCCGGGCGGAACTCCAGTGCGCCGGCGTGCAGGCTGAGCAGGGAGATCCGGTGCGCCAGCACGTCGTGCATCTCCCGGGCGATCCGGGTGCGCTCCAACTGGCGGGCCTGCGCCACGCGCAACTGCTGCTCCGTTTCGGCCCGCTCGGCGCGCTCGCGCAGCGACACCACCAACTGCCGGCGGGCCCGGACGAACATCCCCCAGGCCAGCACCGTCCCGGCGATCACCACGCCCCAGACCGTGACCGCCCAGTACGACATGTCCGGATCCGGGCGGAGGTAGCCGAAGGCGAAGTTGGTGACGAGCCCGGCCGCGCTGATCGCCAACGCGACCGCCGTGCGCCGGTGCACCACCACCGTGAAGTAGAAGATCAGCAGCGGGATCGCGGCGGCGAGGGAGAACGCGGTCAGCGGCAGGCTGGCCACCGCCAGCCCGAGCGGCCAGCGCCGGCGGAACCAGAGCAGCCCGCAGCAGACCAGCCCGAGCAGCGCGTCCGCCACGATCATCCAGCCGTATGGCAGCCGGGTGGCGAGCGTCGGGTGCGGGGTGAGGGCGTCCGCCGTGCTGTACAGGACCCAGCTGAGGGAGAGCAAGAAGGCGAAGCTGTCCACGATCCAGTCGCGGGTGGTGCGCCGCGGGTGGGCCCGGGACCGGGCGGTCGGCACGACGAGCGCCCCGGGCAGCAGCCACGGGTGTTCCGGCACGACGGCGCTGGTCACCCGCCCATGCTAGGCACCGGCGCCGCCCGGCGACCAGCGACCAAAGTCGAGATCCGGGCGTCGACCAAGGTCGCTGCGGTCACCGACCGCCGGCCGCAGCGGACGGCCGGCCGGCGCGGGCAGGCTCGACGGCATGATCAGCGTGGAGCATCTGAGCAAACGGTACGGCCGGCACTCGGCCGTCGACGACGTGTCGTTCCGCTGTGAGCCGGGCACGGTCACCGGGTTCCTCGGGCCGAACGGCGCCGGCAAGTCCACCACCCTGCGGATGATCTGCGGGCTCACCCCACCCACCGCCGGCGGAGCCACCGTCGACGGGCGGCCCTACCGGCAGTTGGCCAACCCGGGGCGGGAGGTGGGCGTGCTGCTGGACGCCTCGGCCCAGCACGCCGGGCGCACCGGAGGGGAGGCGCTGGCCGTGGCGGCGTACACGATGGGGGTGGACCGGCGGGAGGTCGGCGCGAAGCTCGAGCAGGTCGGGCTGGACGCGGCCGCGGCGAAGCGGCGGGTCCGGGCGTACTCGCTGGGCATGCGGCAGCGCCTCGGTCTGGCGCTGGCGCTGCTGGGCGACCCGCGGGTGCTGATCCTCGACGAGCCGGCCAACGGGCTGGACCCGGAGGGGATCTTCTGGATGCGCGGTCTGCTGCGCGACTTCGCCGACCGGGGCGGCACGGTGCTGCTCTCCTCCCACCTGCTGCGCGAGGTGGAGGCGGTCGCGGACCGGCTGGTGGTCATCGGGGGCGGCCGGATCGTGGCCCAGGGCGACAAGACCGAGCTGCTCGCCGGCGGCGGCACGATGGTGCGCGCCCGGGACGTCGCGGCGCTGCGCCGGGCCCTGGACGCCGCCGGCCTCGCCGTCACCGACGCCGCCGACGGGCTGGTGGTCCGCGCGGACGGCGAGGCCGTCGGGCAGGCCGCCGTGGACGCCGGGGTGGCGTTGACCGAGTTGCGCCCGGCCGGCGGCGGGCTGGAGCAGCTCTTCCTCACCCTCACCGCCGCCGAGTCGACCAGGGAGGCCGACAAGTGACCACCACGACCGCACCCACCGCCAGCGCCGTCGCTCCGCAGCGCCGTCCCGGCCTACGACGACCGTCGCTGCTCCGGCTGACCGGGGTGGAGCTGCGCAAGCTCACCGACACCCGGGCCGGGCTCTGGCTGCTGATCACCATCGGGCTCACCACCGCCGCCATCGTCGTCCTGCAGCTCATCTACGCGAACGAGGCGGACCACACGTTCGTGAACTTCTTCGTGCCGTCGATGCTGCCGGTGGGGGTGCTGCTGCCCGTGCTGGGCATCCTCTCCATCACCAGCGAATGGTCGCAGCGCACCGCGCTCAGCACGTACGCGCTAGTGCCCCGCCGGGAGCGGGTGGTCGCGGCGAAGCTGGCCGCGGTCGTGGTGGCGGCGCTCGCCTCGGTGCTGGCCAGCCTGGCGGTGGCCGCCGCCGGCACGCTGGTCGCCGGCGCCATCGGCGACGGTGGCGGCTGGCGGTTCGACGAGTCGCTGCTGCTCAACGCCGTGGTCTTCCAGGTCGCGAACGTGCTGATGGGCGCCGGTTTCGGGCTGCTGCTGCTCAACACCCCGCTCGCCGTGGTGAGCTACCTGCTGCTGCCCACCGTGTGGTCGATCCTCGGCGAGCTGGTTCCGGGGCTGCGCGGGCCGGCCGGCTGGCTGGACACCGGCCGGACCATGGAGCCGCTCTTCACCGGGGAGCTGACCGCCGGGCAGTGGGGCCGACTGGGGGTGTCGTTGCTGGTCTGGCTGGCCGTGCCGGTGCTCGCCGGGCTGGTCCGGACGCTGCGCCGCGAGGTGGCCTGACCATGCTCGGCGCCCCTGGATCGCGCAGCACCGTCACCGGCGGGGCGGCCGAGCTGGCCGTCATGTGGGGTGGGTTCCCGCTGCTCGGCGCGGGAGCGGGCTGGTTGCTCGCCGCGGCGGCCGGCTGGATCGCCGCGCTGCCCTGGGCGCCGGTGCAGGGGCTGTTCGAGGCGCTGTCCCGGCTGCCGCAGCCGCAGGTGACGATCGGCGCCGCGGCGCTGGGCGCGCTCGCCGGCGGGTTGCTCGCCACGGCCGGCACCGCCGAACGGCTCACCGTCACCGTGCAGAACGAGCGGGTCGGGTTGCGCCGCGACGGCCGGCGGCAGGACGTGGCCCGGCGCGAGGTCCGCGTCGTCTTCGCCGACGACCGGGACCTGGTGCTGCTCGACGCGGACGGCGGCGAGCTGGTCCGGGAGCGTTCGGAGCTGGACCGGGACCGGCTGCGGTCGGCGTTTCGGGCGCACGGCTGGCCGTGGGCGGACGAGGACCCGCACCGGGCGGCGTACCGGCTGTGGGTGACCGGGCTGCCCGGGCTGCCGGTGGGGGCCGACGCGCTGCTGCGCGCCCGGCAGGACGCCCTGACCCGGGACCGCAAGGACGACGTGCGGGAGATTCGCCGGGAGCTGGGTCGGATCGGTGTGGTGGTGCGCGACGAGGGGCACCGGCAGTACTGGCGGCTGACCGGGCGGGCCGTCCTGCCCGGGGCGGAGCCGGCCTCGACCGAGCCGGAGGTCGACCGTCGGTAGCTCGCCGGCCGCGCATGCCTCAGGTCGGACGGACCGTTGGCCGGGGGCGACACTCGACGAGCCAGATACCGCAGAGTCATATCTATGCCGCTGAGGTATCTGGCTCGTGCCGGCCAGAACCGACGGCACCGCCCTGGCCTCGGTGTCAGCTGATGGGCCGGGCCGGTCGAGTCGCCTGGGCGGGAGCGGCAGCCAGCGCCGGCAGCCAGGCCAGCAGCAGCCCCATCCCTAGCCCCACGAGCAGCCCGGCCAGCGAGATCAGGATGTCGGAGTCGGCGGCGTGGATCGGGCTGTTGCCGGCGAGCGCGGTGAACGGCGCCCCGACCCGCAGGATGATCATGAAGATGCCGACGAGGAGCAGCATCGCCATAGGGCCGATCAGCGCCGCGACCGCGGCCAGCGCGTGCCGCCCCCAGGCCGGGCGACCGCCCGGCCAGCCCCAGGCCAGCAGGGTCACCCCGGTGAGCAGCACGGCGCCGAGGGTCACCTCGGGCAGCGACCGCGGACCGGGCGGGACGGCGCGGACCAGCCCGATGCCGAGCACCGTGACCGCGCCCAGCCCGACGGCGAGCCAGCCCCGGGCCCGGGTCACGCCCGGCGCCGCCGCCAGCGCACAGCCGATGGTCAGTGCGGCCAGCAGCGCCGCGGTGGCGAAGGCCGCCGGATGCAACTCCGGCTCCCGGTCGGTCGGCGACTCGATACCGGCGGCCACCATGGTCGACATCCCGGCCACGCAGGCCGCGACGATCAACGCCCGCTGCCACGCGGGATCGGCGGGCTGGCCGACGCCCCCGGGATTCCTGCGCTCCACGAGGGCCAGCAGGGTGGCCAGCGCGGCGAGCAGCCCGCAGCCGGCGGCGGCGAGCAGCACGGTCGATTCGGCGCCGGTCGGATCGCTCCGGTCGAGCGCCAGGTCGGCGGCGACCCACCCGCCGCCGAGCAGCACGGCCGGCGCGCTCCACCGGCGGTCGCCCCGCCCGGCGAGCACCAGACCGAGGACCACCCCGAGGATCGCGACGAAGCGCAGGTCGCGAGCCCAGTAGGTGTTGTTGCCCGGCAGCGTCTCCGACCAGGGTCCGATCGGCTCGGTGAGCGGTTGCAGCACGGTCAGGTTGACCGCCCAGAGCACGGCGGCGGCTGCGGCGAGGAACAGCCCGACCGGGCGCGCGGATCGCATCCGCGCACGGTAGCCGCAGCATGGCCCGGTGGCGACCCCGACGGTGTGAGCGGCCCGACGGGAACCGGCCGCAGCGCCGACGGCCAACCGTCGCGACCGGCCGGTGGCGGGAGCTGATACGGCGGGCGGGCCCGCACCGGTGATCCGGTACGGGCCCGCCGTCGGCCGCCGTGGCGGCTACTTGTTGCCGGTGTTGCTGACCCGGAACGTGTAGTCCGCGTCGAGGAAGGTCAGGTCGCCGGTCGGCAGGTTGGAGATCAGGACGGCGAAGTCGTCCTGGTTGCCGTTGGCGCACCTGGTCTTCAGGTTGCTGGCGGTGAACTGGTCCCCGGTGGACCGGTAGACCCAGTTGCCCGCGCCGTCGGTGGTCTCCCCCGCCGTGGTGGTGCCGGGCGTGAGGTCACAGTGGGCGACCACCTGGACGGTCCAGTTGTTGTCCTGGGTGCCGGTGGTGGTGAACCAGTCACCGGTCGCCGAGGAGAGGGCGGCATCGGCGCCGTTGACCCGCACGTCGTCGACGAACCAGCCGGTGTCCAGGTAGGCGGCGTCGGTGGAGTAGCGGAACCGGACGTCGGTGGCGCCCGCGGGCACGGCGGCGGTGAGGTGCACGTAGACCGGGTCGTCCACGAAGTACGTGCCGCCGGAGGTGCCGGTCAGACCGTTGCCCTCGGTGTTGTTGCCGTGCGGGTTGTCATCGGTGGTGACGGTCCGCCCGGCGTCGTCGCGCAGCGGCACGGTGACCCAGTCGCCGCCGACCAGCGCCTCGACGAAGCCGTAGTCCCAGCCCTCCTCGATGAAGTTCCAGCTCCAGAAGTCCAGCGAGGTGACCGGGCCGGTGGTGTCGGCGTCGAGGATGTTGTCGGACTGGCTCTCGTAGCCGGCGTACCAGTGGGTGGTGCCGGTGTGCGGGGCGATCGTCGTCTCGTCCTCGCCGTCGAAGGCGAGCGCGACGGTCGGGCCCGGGTTGCGGAACCGCTCGACCGACATGCCGAACGGGACAGCGGTGGTGTCCGGCCGGTTCTTCAGCCGGGCCCACTTCGCCTCCGGGGTGGCTCCCTGGTAGCTGCCCCGGCCCGCCCAGAAGGAACCGTCGGCGATGTCGATAGTCCAAGACGTGTCGGCCGGATCGCCGAAGTTGAACGCCTTGATGTCGTAGACCGGCGAGTCCTCGTCGTCCAGGTAGACCGCCACCGACCAGTCCCGGAACAGCGCCTCGGCGCTGCGCAGGTTGGCACCCGTCGCCGCGTTGAAGGTGTTGATGGCGTTCTGCACGCCGGTCATGCCGTCGGCCTGCTCTTCGAAGATGGTCTTGATGAGCAGGTCACCGCCGGCGGCGTCGTACTGCTTGTCCGGGGTGTAGGTGCCGTCGCCGTTGCCGCCGGCCTGCTCCCACAGGTACTGGAAGTAGGTGAACGCGGCGCCGTAGTTGGCCAGCGTGCCACCCCAGCGGGTCAGCGAGGTCTCCTCGTAGAAGACCTGGTGGTTGGTGAGGTGCGAGCCGCCGGCGTCCAGGCCGTTGAGGAAGATGGCGAAATCCGCGAGCCCCTCGTCGACCCAGGAGAGCTCGCCGGGGTCGCTGTAATTGTGCAGCAGGTGCTCCAGCTCGTGGGCAACCGTGCCCTCGTACAGCTCGGGGCGGTCGTTGGCCGGGTCGGCGTCACGCCACGGCGAGTCGTTCGGCCCGACCCGGTTGGCCCAGTCGAGGGCGTCGACCACGATGACGTTCATGCCGTTGCTGTCGATGAAGTCCGGGGCGAAGTAGCCGGCGGTGTACGAGGTCTGCGCGCAGTCGTAGTACGCCTCGTCCTGGATGTTGTAGAGGACCATCACCAGCGAGTCGCTGGCCGGCTCGTCCGGGTCGGCCGCGTCCATCAGGCCGAAGTGCTCCTCGTCCACGGCGACGATCTGCCCGGCGAGCTTGTCGCCGACGTAGTCGATCTGCGCCTGGGTGAGGGCGAACTGCGCGGCCGTGGCGGTGGCGCAGGGGGCGAACCCGTCGCCCGGGTTGTGGTCGAACTGCGGGTCCAGGCTGGCCACCCCGGCCGGCGCGGAGCCGTCCAGCGGGGTGCCCTCCGGCACGTAGATGTAGACCGGGGTGCCGTCGGGGGTGGTGTTGGCGTACACCCGGGTGAAGTCCTGGTTGTACGTCCCACCCGCCGCGCTGTCGTTGATCGGCAGCGTGATGGTCGGCTCTCCGGGAAGGTTCAAGTGGTCGTCCGCCTGTGCCGGGGCCGAGACCGTGAAGGCGAGCGCGGTCACGCCCACCACCGTGGCCGCGATCCGGCTAGCTCGTCTCATTCGCACGCGGCTGCCTCCTGCCTATGAGGCTGGACGGATCGGGCCGCCCAGTCGTCGATGTAACACTTTTGAGCCCTGCGACGCTGCGCCAAAATGGCGTTTGACCAGGGAAGATGCACTCAGCAGACCACTTCGGACGGTGGTCGCGAAGGCCCCTCAGGTCACAGCTGCGTCACGAAGACGGGTCATCCGGCGGGCTCGGTGACCGCCCGGCGGCGCAGCAGCCGCCAGGTCGGCGCCACGCTCGCCGCCAGCGCGAGCAGCAGGCACAGCCCGACGACGCCGCCGACCACCGGCCACGGCACGACGAGGTCTACCGGCGCCCCGACCTGCTCGGCCAGGCCGGCACGGATGCTCAGCAGACCGGCGAACGCCACCGCTCCGCCGAGCGCCGCGCCGATCAGCACCACCAACGCCGACTCCGCCGCGACCAGCCGCACGACCTGCCGCCGGGTCGCCCCGGCCAGCCGGACCAGCCGCAGGTCGGCGGCCCGCCCGGCCGCGGCCATCAGCAGCGTGTTGGCCACCGCGATGCCCCCGTAACCAGCCGACACCCCGATCAGCAGCAGAGTGGCGAGCCAGACCAGCCGATCCTCCGCCTGGTCCGCCTCGGCGGCCCAGGTGGCCACGTCGACCACCCGCGCCCCGGCCGGCGGGTCGACCGGTTCGGCCAGGTAGACCGCGGACGTCAGCGCCGAGGAGTCGTGCGCCCGTACGGCGGCCCGGGGCAGGAGCAGGTCACCGGGGAGCGAGTCGTCGGTCACCACCGCGACGACGCGCAGCGCCACCCGCTCGCCGTCGGCGAAGACCACCGGGTACGGCTCGGTGGGCAACCCGGATGACGGCGCCGCCGAGGCGGTGATCACCACCGTGTCGTCGCCGCGCAGCTCGGCCAGCGATCCGGCGAGGACGGTGAGCGCCCGGTTCGCCACGGTGAACGCCGCCGGGTCGACGCCGAGGGCGGTGAGCGGCCGGATCGGCGTCGGCGCGGTGTCATCGGTGACGAAGACCGTGGTCGGCAGCACGGCCGCTCCCGGGGTCGCCGCGACCGCCTGGTCGCTGAGGCCGGGCGCCCGGTCCGGGAGGGCCACCCAGCCGGCGTTGACGACGCTCAGCCGGCCCGCCGCGTAGACCGCGGTGGAGGTCTGGACCAGGCCCGACACCAGCACCGCGAAGGCGACGGTGAGCAGGACCGGCGCGGCGGTCGACGCGGTCCGCCGGGTCGCGGTCATCGCCCCCGCCCGCACCAGCAGCCCGATCGCGCCACCGCGCCGCCGCCGCACCGGTGGGGAGAGCAGCCGGACCACCGGGCCGACGATCATCGGGGCGAGCACGGTGGCGCCGGTGACCAGGGCCATCACCGCGTACAGGGCGAAGTTCGCGCCGTCCTGGGCGGAGTCTGCGGTGGCGGTGGCGAGGCCGAGCGCCACGCCGGCGGCGACCAGGAGCGCACCGGCGACGACGCGCGGCCGGCCGATGGGCCGCTGCTCCGCCGCCGCCTCGCGCAGCGCCTCCAGTGGCCGCACCCGCGCCGCCCGCCGGGCCGCCGTCCCGACGGCCAGCAGCGCGACCAGTGGCCCGGCCGCGAGCGAGGCCGCGACCGGCCAGAGGGTGTACCGGACGCGGAAGGTGGCCGGCTCGAAGCCGGCGTCGATCAGCAGCCGGCCCAGGACGGGCGCGAGCGCCGCCCCGAGCAGCAGGCCGGCGATCGCCCCGGCGGCGCCGACCGCGAGGGCGTGGCCATACACCATGCGGCGGACCTGGCGGGGGGTGGCGCCGACGGCGCGCAGCAGCGCCAACTCCCGGCGGCGCTGCCCCACCACGTACGCGAAGGTGGCGGCCACCACGAAGACGGTGACGAAGCCGGCGAGGGCGGCGGTGGCGGTGAGCACCTGCAGGCCGATCCAGCGGGTGCGGGCATCCTCGCGGGGTTCCAGCGCCCCACGGTCGGCGCCGGTCAGCACCCGAGCGTCGTCGCCGACGACACCGCGGGCGGCGTCGGCGACCCGGTCCGGGTCGGCGTCCGGCGCCAGCAGCAGACCGATGGCGTGCACCCCCGGCGCGAGAGCGGCGGCGACCTCGTCCGCGACGTGCACGCCGGGCGCGTCGACCAGGCCGGTGACCGCGTACGGCTGCGTTCCGGTCGCGGTCAGCAGGGTGACCGCCGCGCCGGGGCGCAGGCCGAGCGCGGCGTCCACGACCACCTCGCCGGCGCGTCGGGGCGGCTCGCCGGCAGTCAGCCGCAGACCGCCGAGGCGGGCGCTGGCCCAGCCGTGCCCCTGCTGAGCGTCCTGCCGCTGGCCGTCGGCGGCCGGCGGCCGGCCGTCGACGAGCGGCTGGGCGTAGAAGCTCCGGTCCGGCACGGCCGCCACCACGCCGGTCAGGCCGGCCAGCCGGCCGCCGAGTTCCGTCGCCACGGCCGAGGACCAGGGCCGGGTGGGCGGGAACGGATCCGCCGGGCTGTGCGCCGGAGGGCTCTGCACGAGCACGGCCGCGCGGGCCAGCCGGTCCGGCACCTGCGGCCGGCCGGACGCCAGCAGCAGGGTGCTCGCCGCGACGAGCGCCACCCCGACGGCGACGGCCACGAACGCGCCGGCAGAGCGCCGGGCGGTCAGCACGACAGCTCCGGCGTCGCGTCCGCGACCCGGGCGGCCACGCTGGCGGCGGTGAGCGGGCCGGTCAGCTCGTCGGCGAGGCGACCGTCGGCGAGCAGCAGGATCCGGTCGGCGTTCGCGGCGGCGGTGGGGTCGTGGGTCACCATCACGACGGTCTGCCCGTGCTCGTCGACCAGCCCGCGCAGCAGCCGCAGCACCTGCCGGGACGCGGCGCTGTCCAGCGCGCCGGTGGGCTCGTCGGCGAAGAGCACCGCCGGTCGGGTGATGAGTGCCCGGGCGATGGCCACCCGCTGCTGCTCGCCGCCGGAGAGTTCGCCGGGCCGGTGCCGGGCGCGGTCGGCGAGCCCGACGGCGGCGAGCGCGGCGGTGACGTCGCGGGGCTCCGGTCGCCGGCCGGCCAGGCGCAGCGGCAGCTCGACGTTCTGCGCCGCGGTCAGCGTGGAGATCAGGTTGAACGCCTGGAACACGAAGCCGATCCGGTCGCGGCGCAACCGGGTCAGCTCGTCCTCGCCCAGCTGGTCCAGCCGGACGCCGTCGACGGTGACGGTCCCCTCGGTCGGGCGGTCCAACCCGGCGGCGCAGTGCAGCAGGGTGGACTTTCCGGAGCCGGAGGGGCCCATCACCGCCGTGAACGTGCCGCCCGCGAAGCCGGTCGTCACGCCGTCGAGCGCGGTCACCCGGCGCAGGCCGGAGCCGTACGCGACCCGTAGGCCGGTCAGCGTCACCGTCTGTGTCGTCATGCCCGTCACGGTGCCGTGGCCGGTGGTTGAGGCGCGTCGTGCCGGGGCCGGCACTTTCCGCTCGGCTTCCTGAGGTAGCCGGACCCCCGGCGGCGGGGACGTGTCATCCCCGGGGATGACCTTCTTCCGGCCGACGCGGTCGGCCCGGTTCACGGCTACCGTCTGACGGGTGAGCGCTCACCTGCTGGCCCGGCGGCTACGGCCGGTGGATCTGTACCTGGTGGACGGTGTGCTGGCCGTGGTGCTCGGCGCGGCGCTCTGCGCGTACGCGGCGCTGGAGTCGCCACTGCACGGGGGTGTCCGGGAGCCGGTCTGGGTGTCGGTGCTCGTCGGGCTGGTCATCGGGCTGCCGGTGGCGGTCCGGCGGCGGTGGCCGGTCGCGGTGTCGGTGGCGGTGAGTCTGACCGCCGCCGCCGCGATCGCCACCGGCGTGATCCCGAACTTCGCGGCCGCCGCGCCGGCCGTCGCCATCGGGCTGGCGTTCTACACGTTGGCCGTCGCCACGCCCGCCTGGCGGTCGCTGCCCTGCGCGGCGGCGGGTCTGGTGGTGGTGAGCGTGGCGTTGGCGCTGACAGACGACGATCTGTGGACCCGCACCGGCGCGGTGCTCTACGGCACGGTGATGATCGCACCGGCCTGGTTGCTGGGTTGGTCGATCCGGGAGCGGCGGGCCCTCGCCGCCCGGCAGAGCGAGCATCTGGTGCGCCAGGCCGCCACCGAGGAGCGGCTGCGGGTCGCCCGGGAGCTGCACGACGTGGTGGCCCACACGATGAGCCTGATCGTGGTGAAGGCGGCGGTGGCCAACCACGTCGCCGAGTCGGATCCGGCGGAGGCGCGGGACGCGCTGCGGGTCATCGAGGCGACCGGCCGGACGGCGCTGACCGACGTCCGCCGGGTGCTCGGCGCGCTGCGCGAGGGCACCGCGTACGCTCCGGCGCCCGGCCTCGACGCGCTGCCGGGGCTGGCCGACCAGGCCGCGATCGGCGGGGTGGCGGTACGCGTCGACGTCCGGCACGACGCACCGGACGTGGCGGTGCCCGAGTCGGTGGGGCTGGCGGCGTACCGGATCGTGCAGGAGGCGCTGACCAACGTGGTGAAGCACGCCGCACCGGCCGCCTGCCAGGCCACGGTCACCGTGGCCTCCGACGAGGTACGCGTCGAGGTGACCGACGACGGCCGTCGCCCGGTCCGGATGGCCGGGGAGGGCCACGGGCTGACCGGGATGCGCGAGCGGGTGGCGCTGCACGGCGGCGAATTCTCGGCCGGCCCGCGTTCCGCCGGGGGTTTCGTGGTGACCGCCCGCCTTCCCTACCGGGCCGTCGCCGCATGATCCGGGTGCTCATCGCCGACGATCAGGCGCTGCTGCGCGGCAGCTTCCGGGTGCTGGTCGACCTGACCCCCGGTCTCAGCACGGTCGCCGAGGCCGGGACGGGCGCGGAGGCGGTCGCGCTGGCCGCCCGGCACCGCCCGGACGTGGTGCTGATGGACGTCCGGATGCCCGAGATGGACGGCATCGAGGCCACCCGGCGGATCTGCGCCGACCCGGCGACGGCGGGGGTGCGGGTGCTCATCCTGACCACGTTCGACCTCGACGAGTACGTCTACGGCGCGCTGCGCGCCGGGGCGAGCGGCTTCCTGCTCAAGGACACCCCGCCGGCGGAGCTGCTGACCGGCATCCGGGTCGTCGCGGCGGGCGAAGGACTGCTCGCGCCGACGGTGACCCGGCGGCTGATCGACGAGTTCGCCCGGCGGCCCGAGCCGGCCCGGCCGCTGCCGCGCCGGCTCGACGGGGTCACCGAGCGGGAGCGGGAGGTGCTCACGCTGATCGCCCGAGGGCTGTCCAACACGGAACTGGCCGCGCACCTGCACCTCAGTCTCGCCACCGTCAAGACGCACGTCGGGCGGCTGCTGACCAAGCTGGCGGCCCGCGACCGGGCGCAGCTGGTGATCGTGGCCTACGAGACCGGCCTGGTCGGCCCGGCCGTACCCGGGCCGCGCGGGGAGCCCCCGTCAGCCGGTCGGCCCGGGCCGGTCGGGGATCGCGGGTCGGGCTGAACGGCCGCTGGAGCGCGGCGGTCCACCGGTTCGACCGGGCGGCTCTAGGCTGGCCCCGACGGACGAGGAGGACGCCATGACCCGCTACGTCGCCCTGTTGCGCGGGGTCAACGTCGGCACCACCCGGATCGCGATGGCCGACCTGCGCCGGCTGGTGGAGGCGCTCGGGCACGCCGACGTCCGGACGTACCTGCAGAGCGGCAACGTGGTCTTCGGCAGCACGGGGCGCGACGCCGGGCGGCTGGCCGGCGGCATCGAGAAGGCGATCGCCGGCGAGTTGGGGTTGGCCGTGCCGGTTCTGGTGCGCAGCGCCGCGGAGCTGGCCGCGAGCGTCGACGGCAACCCGTACGCCGAGCGGGAGGACGACCCGACGAAGCTGTTGGTGGTCTTCCTCGGCACCGCCCCGAAACGCTCCACCGTGGACGCGCTCACCGTGCCCGGCGGCGAGAACGTCGACTTCACCGTGGCCGGGCGGGAGGTCTACCTGCACTTTCCCGAGGGCGGCTACGGCCGGTCCAGGTTCACCAACGCCTACCTGGAGAAGAAGCTCGGCGTGGTGGCCACCACCCGGAACTGGAAGTCGGTGCGGGCCCTGGCCGACCTGTCTGCCGGCTGATCATCCAGCGTCCCGCGACGCCGACGGTCGGCGCGGCGGCGGTCGGGCGGCGGGAGGTTGCGCGAAACCGCCGCGCCCGGCTCCGAGGCCAGGGACGCTCAAGAGCATGCGCGCCATCCAGCAGGAGAGCTACGGCGGACCCGAGGTGCTGCGACTGGCCGAGGTGGCCCGGCCCCAGCCCATCCCGACTGAGGTGCTGGTCCGGGTCGTCGCCGCCGGGGTCAACCCCATCGACGGCAAGACCCGCGCTGGCGGCGGTTTCGCTCCCGTGGTCGGACCGCCACCGTTCATACCCGGCTGGGACCTCTCCGGCGTGGTGGCCGAGACCGGCTACGGGGTGACCCGGTTCCGCCCCGGCGACGAGGTCTACGGCCTGCCTTCCTTCCCCCGCCGGGCCGGCACCTACGCCGAGTACATCGCGGTACCGGCCCGGCAGCTCGCCCATAAACCGGCCACCGTCGGGCACGTCGTGGCCGCCGCCCTGCCGCTGGTCGGGCTCACCGCCTGGCAGCTGGTCGAGGCCGCCGAGGTGCGGCCCGGCCAGCGGGTGCTCGTGCACGCGGCTGCCGGTGGGGTCGGGCACCTCGCGGTGCAGATCGCCAAGGCGCGCGGCGCGTACGTGATTGGCACCGCCCGGGCCGAGCGGCACATGTTCGTCCGGAGCCTGGGCGCCGACGAGGTGGTCGACTACACCACCACCCGATTCGAGGACGCGGTTCGCGACATCGACGTGGTGGTCGACCTGGTCGGCGGCGAGACCCGGCTGCGGTCGCTGGACGTGCTGCGCCCGGGTGGGCTGCTGATCCCGGTCCCCCGAGGCGGGCCGGACCCGACCGGACCGGCCACCGAGCGGGGATTGCGGGTCATGCCGATCATCGTCGAGCCGGACCACGTCGGGCTGACCGAGTTGGCCGCCCTGGTCGACGCCGGCGCGCTGCGGGTGACGGTCAGCTCGACTCGGCCGCTCGCCGAGGCCGCCGACGTGCACCGCGCGATGGAGGCCGGCGGTGCCACCGGGAAGACAGTGCTGGTCGTCGACGAGAAGCTGGCCGGCTGACTCCGGCGGGTGGCCGCGCGCCGCGACCACCCGCCGGCCCCCGTCAGAAGTGGTACGCGGTCCGGTACTCGGGCACCAGCACCCGGCTGCGCGGGGATGACGTGCGAACCGCGGCGATCAGCTGGTCGAGGCGGGTACGGTCGGCCGGCGCCACAGTCGGTGGGTTGCGCAGCTCGGTCTCGAAGTTGTCGAAGTGCACCGGCACCACGACCTTCGGGTGGTCCAGCGCCGCCATCAGCCGCGCCACGTAGTCGGCGGTAACCGTGGTGCTGTTCAGCGCCACCATGGCCACGTCCGGGGCGAGCCCGGCGAGGTTGCGGGCGACGAAGTCGCTGGCGCCCATGAAGAAGACCGACGGGCCGCCGGACACCCGGACGAGGTAGTTGAGCGTGTCGCCCTCGGGCAGCTGGGCGATGGTCTCCGGCTTGGCCGGCGGGCTCACCCGTACGCCGGGAAAGGCCACCGCGTACGAGGCGTTGCGGCTGTGCAGCGAAGCCACCACCTCGACGGTGTAGTCGCCGAAGTCCAGCACCTCGCCGCCCTTGACCGCGCTGAGCTGGCCGGACGGCACCCCGTACGCGAGCCCCAGGTGGTAGGCGGTGAGCGTGCCGAACACCCGGGCCCCGGTCCGGCCGGCGATGTACGGCACGTCCATGAAGTGGTCCCAATGCGTGTGCGTCACCAGCACCGTCTCGGCCCGGTCGAGGTGCGCGTCGACCACGTCGGTACGGACGGTCAGCTTGGTCTCGGTGTTGAAGGCGCCGGTGAAGAGCCCGGTGTCGATCCGGCTGAGGAACGGGTCGACCAGGACGGTCCGGTCGCCGATGTCGAGGCGCCAGCCGGCGGTGCCCCACCAGCGGAAGCTGACCCGTCCGGCGCGGCGGCCGGTGGGCGCCGCGGCGGCCGGTGCGGCGGCCTGCGCCGGGGCGGCGGTGAGCGCGGTCGAGGCGAGCCCGCCGGCGGAGACCAGGGCGGTGGAGGCGGCGGCGTCGCGGAGGAAGCGACGGCGGTCGAGAGTGGACATGCGGATCTGCTCCCCGTGTGCTGGGCGATCGGTCGGCACCGAGCCAACCAACGCCACCCCGGCCACGTCCAAGATTCATCAGCCGCACCGTCGATATGCCGAGGCATATCGGACCTGCTCAGCCCCGGCGCCCGCGCCGGGTCAGCCAGGGAAATTTCACTCGCCGCGCAGCGCCTCGACCGCGACGCGGGCGGCCTCCCCCATGGCCAGGTCCACCTCGATGCGGCGGGTGGCGAGCTCGTCGGTGCGGGCGAAGACCGCGATCGCGTACCGGCCACCGTCCGGGTACTCGGCCACTCCCGCCTCCAGGTGCAGCCCGGGCAGCGTGCCGGTCTTGCCGGCCACCCGCACCCCCGGCGGGAAGCCGGCGGCCAGCCGGGTCCAGAAGAGCTGGCGGGCCATCCAGCCGCGGACCATGGCGCAGGCCGGGGCGGTGCCGGCCTCGTCCCGCCAGATCAGGCCGAGCAGCCGGGTGATCTCCCGGGCGGTGCTGGAGGTGGTCCGCTGCGGGTCGAAGACCGGCATGGCGCGGATCCGCTCGGCGGGCAGGGTCGGAAAGATCCGCGCGAACTCCGCCTCGGTGCGCGCCCCCACGTCGGTGAGCATCATCTCGACCAGCTCCCGGGGCCCGCCGACGATCCGGGTACGGGCCAACCCCAGCTCGGCGGCGAGCATCGGCAGCAGGTCCGCGCCGACCCGGCGCAGCAACAGGTCGGCGGCCGTGTTGTCGCTGACCGACATGGCGAAGTAGGCCAGATCGCGCAGGGACACCTCAGCGTCGTCGGCGCAGCCGGCCAACCCCCAGCCGCCGAGCCGGTCCGCGGCGTTGACCAGCACCCGCTCCGTCGGGTCCAGCTGACCGGCGTCGACCTGCCGGGCGAACTCCAGCACCAGCAGGATCTTGAAGATCGAGGCGATCACCACCTGCTCGTCCGCCCGCAGCGCGACCTCCCGCCCCCCGCCGACCGGCCGCGCCGCGCCGGACGCCGGCACCTGATCGCCCGCGCCGGCCGCGTCGATGTCCACCACGTGCAGGCTCGCGGTCACTCCCGCCCGGCCGAAGATGTCCTCGATCAGCTCCCCCACTGCCACCCCGGCACGGTATCCACCCGCCGACCCACCGCCGGTGCCGGGCACGGCGTAGGGTCCGCCCAGTGGACCTGCTCCGACACCTGCGGCACTTCGTGGTGGTCGCCCACGAGCTGCACTTCGGGCGGGCCGCCGAGCTGCTCGGCATGGCCCAGCCGCCGCTGAGCCAGTCCGTCCAGCGGCTGGAACGGGAGCTGGCGGTGGAGCTCTTCGACCGCTCCCGCCGCCAGGTCCGGCTCACCACCGCCGGTGAGCTGCTGCTCGGCGAGGCCGAGGAGCTGCTCGCCGCCGAGGGACGGCTGCGCAACCTGATGCACCAGGTACGCGCCGGCGCGCTCGGCGTACTACGGGCCGGGGTGCCGCCGGAGACGCCGGCGGTGACACTGCGCGCGCTGCTGGACCGGCTCACCGACCGGGCGCCCGGGCTGGACATGGAACTGCACGAGCTGACCAGCGGCGAGCAGCTGCGGATGCTCGCCGAGCGGCGGCTCGACGTGGGACTGGTGCACCACCCGGCGGCGACGGACGGGCTGCGCTTCGGCGCGCCGGTCGACGTACCGCTGGGGGTGCTGGTGCCGCGGTCCTCGCCGCTGGCCCGGGCCCGGGAGGTGGAGCTGGCGGCGCTGGCCGGCCTCGACCTGGTCACCGCGCCCCGGGCCACCGCGCCCGGCTGGCACGACCACCTGCTCGCGGTCTGCGCCGAGCACGGCTTCCGGCCGGGGCGGGTCCGACCGGCGCGCAACCCGGAGTTCCTGTTCGGGCTGGTGCTGGCCGGCGGCGGGGTGGCGGTGGAACCGGCGACCACCGCCCGGCGGGAACCCCGCATCGCCTGGCGCCCGATCGCCGGCACGCCCCTGGTCAAGCGCACCTCGGCGGCCTGGCCGGAGCGCTCGGCGCATCCGGCGGCGGCGATGTTCGGCCAGCTCGCCGCCGAGGTGCTCGCCGAGACCGAGCCGGCGTCGTCCGGCCCGCCGGTGGCACCCGCGCGGCGGCCGTGGCCGGTGCTCTTCGACGAGGCGGGTTGACCCGGTGGTCCGGATCACCCGCGGCGAGTCCGTGAGGCGGCGGCCGGGCTGGGTATGGGTATCGGACGGCAGGTCCTCCCCGACTCGGCGTGCACGCGCCGTGCCGGACTGGACGCCCGAAGACGGACGAAGGAGCCGAAGTGGCGAACACCATTCCCCGCATCAGCCTGAACGACGGCAACACCATCCCGCAGCTGGGCTTCGGGGTCTTCCAGATCGAGCCGAGAGACACCGCGGCGGCGGTGGGCAGGGCACTGGAGATCGGCTACCGGCACATCGACACCGCGCAGATGTACGGCAACGAGGCCGAGGTCGGCCAGGCGATCCGCGGCTCGGGCCTGGACCGGGGCGAGGTCTTCGTGACCAGCAAGCTGAGCAACGCGTTCCACCGGCCGGACGACGCCCGCAAGGCGTTCGAGTCGACCCTGTCGACGCTGAAGATGGATTACATCGACCTGTTCCTGATCCACTGGCCGCTGCCCACCCTCTACGACGGCGACTTCGTCTCGACGTGGCAGACGCTGGAGGAGTTCCAGCGCGACGGGCGGGCCCGCTCGATCGGCGTGTCGAACTTCCAGGTGGCACACCTGGAGCGGCTGATCACCGAGGCCCGGGTGGTGCCGGCGGTGAACCAGGTGGAGGTGCACCCGTACTTCGGCAACGAAGAGGTGCGGGCCTACGGCCGGAAGCACAACGTCATCACCGAGGCCTGGTCGCCGATCGCGCAGGGCAACGTGCTCAGCGACCCGACGGTCGCCGACATCGCCGAGCTGGTCGGCCGGACCCCGGCCCAGGTGGTGCTCCGCTGGCACATCCAGCGCGGCGACGTCATCTTCCCGAAGTCGACCACCCCGGAGCGGATCGAGGAGAACTTCCGGATCTTCGACTTCGAGCTGGACGACGCCGCGATGGAGCGGATCACCTCGCTCGACCGGGGTGCGGCAGGGCGGCAGGGCGGCGACCCGGACACCTTCGACTACCTGCCGGCCTGAGATGTCACGGCCGGCGGCGGAGGGCGGCTGCCGCGTGACGTAACGCGGCGGGTGGTGATTGCGCAGACAGAAGGGGGCCCGACCCGAACGGGCCCCCTTCTCGCGTACGAAAGGAACATCCCGCCGCGATGCTGCTCCGCCGTGCTCCGCTGGTCCTGCTGTCGTTGCTCCTGCTCAGCCCTGCGGCGTGCGGCCCGAGCCAGGCCGGCGAGACGCCGCGCTGGTCCGCGCCGACCTCGGCGTCGCCGACCCCGCCGCCGCCCCGCCCGGCACCGACCTCCACCGCGGAGGCACGTACCCGGGTGACCGCGGCCATGCTCGACCTGGACGCGACGTTCCACCCCGAGACGGCCGCCTACACCGACGAGAACACCGACGCGTGGAAGCTGATCTCGCTGTGCCGGGACGGCCTGCCGTCGGATCGCAAGCGCACCGCCTACCGGGAGCGGGTCTGGGACGGCGACACGGTGTGGATCCGGCAGTACGTGGTCGGCTACCTGAAGGTGCCGGGCCGCAAGCTCGCCGACGAGCTGCGGTCGGTCCTGAAGACGTGCAAGCAGTACGAGGTGCCGAACGACGGCCGTACCTCAACGATCGTGCGGCCGTCCCCGCCGCCGGTGCCGAACGGGCCGGACGTGATCACGTTCTGCGAGCGGCTGAAGGGCGAGTCGACCCGACACCAGTGCACGCTCTTCATGACCCGCGGCAACTTCGTGCTGGAGGTGGACGCCTCGGCGGCGGACGGGGACCTCGCCGCCGGTGCCGCGCTGCTGACGAAGATCGCCCCGCTCGCCACGGCGGCCCTCGAGAAGATCGCCTGATCGCCGCCGTGGGGCGGGGACGTGCAACCGCCGCGTCCCCGCCCCTCCCCCCGGGACGGCGCCCCCGGTCAGATCCGGCCGACGGAGTCCTGGTTCTGCAGGACCAGCCACCGGCCGTGCTGGTAGGTGAAGCTCACTCCGATCAGCAAGGGCACCCGGGTGCCGCTCGCCGGCACCGCGTAGACGGAGTCGAAGAGCACGAACCCGGTGCGGCAGCCCACCACCGTCCGCTTGGCGACGCTGAACGACTGGGTCCAGGAGTCGTCGGCGAAGAACCCGCGCAGCCAGTCCACGGTGGCCCGCTTGCCGTCCAGGACCTCCCCGTCGGAGGCGAAGACGGAGGTGACGTCGGGGTGCAGCAGCGCGGCGAAGCCGTCCAGGTCGCGTCGGGCGGTGGTGTCCACGTACGCCCGGACCGCGCGGTCGAAGGCCCGTTCGCAGCCGCGGTACGCGTCGTCGCCGTGCCCGGCGGACGCGTCGTCCCCGGCGGCCGGGCCGGGGGCGGAGGCCGAGACGGCCGCGGGGGCAGCGGCCAGCAGGCCGGCCGCGAGCCCGAGCAGGGCGACGGTACGGCCGAGCCGGCCGGGCAGGAGGGCGGATGAACGCATCGGGTGCTCCTTGGCTACGAGTGGGGTCTGCGAGGAGCAGCCAACCCGGCCCACCATGCGTGCAGGTAGTGATTCGACCGGGTTCGAATGCCGACAGCCCATCGACTCCGCTGCTTGTACGATCCGCGCTGTGATGGTCGCGCATCTGGACGGCCCGAGCCTCGCCCGACTCCGGCTGGCGATCTCGCCGGCGGCGGAGGTGACGTCCTGGCTGCAGGCCGCGCTGTCGCGGTTCGGGCATCCGGTGCACGGCGATCCTGGACCGGCCGCCCGCGCCGCGCTGCGCCATCCCGACGTGGCCCTGGTCGCGGAGCTGGTGACGCCGCCCGGTCGGACCGGTTACACGCCGGACCTGCTCACCCCGAAGCCGCCGCTGGGCTCACCCGACGCCGTGTTCGACGAGCAGTTGTCGGCCGCCGCGGCGACTCCGCCCGGCGAGGTGGCCGTGCAGGTGGCGGCCCGGTTCCCCGACGGTGGGCTGCCGACGAGCGTGCGGGCGGCCCTGGACGAGGGCGTCCTCGCCCGACGGGTCGCCGACGGGCTGCGGTACTTCTGGCAGGCCGCACTGGCCGAGCAGTGGCCGGTGCTGCGGGCCACGCTGGAGGCGGAGCTGGCCCGGCAGGCCACGGCCATGGCGAGCACCGGGGTGGGCAGTGTGCTGAACAACCTGCATCCGAGGGTGGGTTGGACCGGCCGGTCGCTGACCATCGACAGCTCGTACCGGATCACCACGGCGCTGGCCGGCGCGGAGCTGGTGCTCGCGCCGTCGGTGTTGGCCTGGCCTCGGCTCTCGACGCAGCTCTGCGACGCCGGCAACGCGGTGCTGGTCTACCCGGTCGGCGCCGGGCCGGTCAACCAGTGCCGGCCGGGTCGGCTCGGTGACCTGGTCGGCGCGAGCCGGGCGGCGATCCTGGCCGACCTGGACGTGCCGAGGTCCACCCGGGAGCTGAGCGAGCGGCGCCGGCTGGCCCCGGCCACCGTCTCCTACCACCTGGGGGTGCTGCTCCGCTCCGGCCTGGTGCTGCGCAACCGGGACCGGCACACCGTGCTCTACCGGCGCTCCGCCCACGGTGAGGGCCTGGTGGGTCAGGAACCGACGCGCTCGGCGAGCCGGCGGAAGGCCGCCTGGGTGGGCGAGCCGGGCTCCGGGACGTAGACGATCAGCCGCTGGTCGGTCTCCGGGACGTGCAGCACCCGGCACTCGAACTCCAGCGGCCCGAGGTCGGGGTGCGGCACCCGCTTGACGACCGGCCGGCGCTCCTGCACGTCATGTTCGGCCCAGAGCTGGGCGAACCGCGGCGAGGTGCCGAGCAGCTCGGTGACCAGTTGCTGGATGGTCCGGTCGCCGGGGTAGCGCCCGTACGCGGCACGCAGGTCGGCGACCGAGGTGCGGACGAACCGCATGGTCTCCGGATCATCCCAGTGGCCGTCGTCGGCGGACCTGCGGAACGTCCAGCGGATCATGTTGCGGTCCGACTCGTGCACCGCCGAGAGATCCCCGACGAAGTACGAGGCCAGCCGGTTCCAGGCCAGCACCTCGTAGCTGGCGTCGACCAGGTATGCCGGCGTCTCGGTCATCGCGTCGATCAGGTGCCGAAGCCCCGGGGGCACCTCGCGGCTGGGCCCGGCGGTCGGTGGCGGGGTCTCCCCGGCCACCCGGAACAGGTACTCGCGCTCGTCCCGACTGAGCAGCAGGGCGCGGGCCAGCGCGGCGAGCACCTGCCGGGACGGGTGCGGGCCGCGGCCCTGCTCCAGCCGGATGTAGTAGTCGATCGACATGCCGGCGAGCTGGGCCACCTCCTGCCGGCGCAGGCCGGGCGTGCGGCGGCGTACCCCGTCGGGGAGGCCGACCTCGGCGGGGCGCAGCCGGGCGCGGCGGCTGCGCAGGAACGCCGCCAGTTCCTCGCGGCGCAGGCCGGTGCTGGTCATGCGCTCCAGCTTGCCCCAACCGGCGTCGCGCCGGGTGGTACCGCCGGTACCAGCCTCGGCCGGCCTCTCCCGCCGCCCGGGGCGGGCGGGCAGCGTCGAGCGCATGACGAAGATGATCGCCCTGATCACCGGGTCCAACAAGGGAATCGGACTCGCCACCGCCCGGCAGCTCGGGGGCCTCGGGATGACCGTGCTGGTAGGCGCCCGCAACGCCGAGCGGGGGCAGGCGGCGGAGCGGGAGCTGCGCGCCGGCGGGGCGGACGCCCGCTTCGTGCCGCTGGACGTCACCGACGCCGCCTCGGTGGCGGCCGCCGCGAAGCTCGTCGAGGAGGAGTACGGCCGCCTCGACGTGCTGGTCAACAATGCCGGGATCGTGCTCGGCGACGGCGCGCGGGCGCTGCCCAGCGAGACCACCCTCGCGACGCTGCGCCGGGTGTACGAGACGAACGTCTTCGGGGTGGTCGCGGTGACCAACGCGCTGCTGCCGCTGCTGCGCCGGGCGCCCGCGGCCCGGATCGTGAACGTCTCCAGCGAGGTCGGCTCGATCACCACCATGACCGACCCGGAGAGCTTCCTCGCCCCGCTGACCTCGGTGCCGTACCCGTCGTCGAAGACGGCGCTGAACATGGTCACCGCCATGTACGCCAAGGAGCTGCGCGACAGCCCGATCAAGGTGAACGCGGCGAACCCGGGCTACTGCGCCACCGACCTGAACGGCAACAGCGGCTTCCGGAGCCCGGATCAGGGCGCCGAGGTGAGTGTGCACCTGGCGACGCTGCCCGCGGACGGGCCGAGCGGGCAGCTCTGGGGCCACCTCGCCGACGGCGACGGCGGGTACGGCGTGCTGCCCTGGTGAGGGGTTGAGATCGAGCGCGCTGGACCCCCGCCCGGCGCCGGTGGCCGGGAGAGACCGTGCCGTGACATCATAGTGATGCAAGCTCACTATGAAGGCAGGTAACGGTGTCGGATCGGGAGCGCTGGACCGCCGCGCTGGACCGGGTGCTGGAACTGGTCGTGGTGCTCGGCGACGACATGAGCCGAGGGCTGGCCCGGGACGGGCTCACCGAGTCCCGGGCCACCCTGCTCTGGACGCTGCGCCGCACCGGCCCGGTGCCGCAGCGGGAGCTGGCCGAGGCGCTCGGCGTCAGCGCCCGGACCATCACCGGCCTGGTCGACGGCCTGGTCGCCTCGGGTTTCGTCACCCGCGAGCCGCACCCCACCGACCGGCGGGCCTTCCTGGTGACCTTCACCCCGCACGGCCTGAGCACCGTCGAGGGGCTGGAGCAGGGCCAACGGGAGTTCGCCGAGCTGCTCTTCGGGCAGATGCCCGCCGAGCGGCTGGACGCCTTCGTCGCCGGCCTGGACGAGATCCTCGGCCGGCTGCGCGAGCAGGGCCTCTCCCCCGAACTACGCGAGGAGGACCGATGAACACGGTGCTGCGGCTGCTCCGGATGAGCGTCCGATACGAGATCGCCCTGTGGCGCAGCCTCTACCGGTGGATCTTCCGCCGGCCGGAGCGGCTGGCGCCCGGCGACGAGACATTCGGCTACAGCGGCGCCGTGATGACCCTGTTGTGGATCTTCATCATCGTCTCGGCGATCGAGATCCCGATCCTGGAGCTGATCCTGCCCTGGGAGCTCGTCTCGAACATCGCCCTGGGCCTCGGCATCTACGGACTCATCTGGATGTTCGGCCTGATGGCCAGCCTCCGGGTGCTCCCGCACGTGGTCGGCGAGGCGGGCATCCGGATTCGAAACGGCATCAGCCTCGACTACACGATCCCGTGGTCCGCGGTGGAGACGCTTCGGGTGCACCGCCGGTCGATGCTCCCCGAGGGCCAGACCCAGGTGGAGCCGAACGCCACCGGAGTCACGCTGATGCTCGGCCTGGGCAGCCAGACCAGCATCGACGTGCTGCTGCGCGAGCCGATCGAGGTGCCGGTCCGCAAGGCCCGCGGCGCGGCCGTCACCGAGCTGCGCTTCCACGCCGACGACCCGGAGGCGCTGGTCGCGGCGGCCCGGGCGCGGCTGGCCGCGTACCGACCCGTCGGCGGGTGACCGGTGGGTGGGGCCGGCTCGGGCCGGCCCACCCTCACACTCCCACGGTGCCGGCGGCGGAGCGGCGCAGCAGCAGGAGGCAACCGGCGGCCGACGCCGCCGCCTGCGCCAGCACCCAGTTCCAGCCGAGCGCCTCCGGGGCGTGCACCGTGGCCAGCCCGATCGACACCGGCAGGGTCAGCACCGCCACGACGTCCACCCCGTTAGCCAGCCAGAGCAGCATCCCGCTGGGAAACCCGCCCAGCGGAGTGTCGACGAAGACGTTGCCGATGCTGGCGGCGCTCATCTTGGCGCGGTAGAGGGCGGCGACGGCAGCAGACGGGCCGGCCGCGACGCCGAGCGCCCACCAGGGGCCGGCGAGCCCTCCGGCGGCCTGCAACACGCCCAGGGCGAGCAGCAGCCAGAGCACGGCGATCCCGGTGGGGACCACCAGCCGCTGCGCGCGGACCTGCAGGGTGGTGAGCCCGAGCAGCCGCAGCACGGCCGGGTTCGACGCGTCGGCGTGCGTCGACTCGCCGGTGAGGCTGGCAGCGGCCAGCACGCCGATCAGCAGCACAGCGATCAGCAGCCACGTCGGCCCGTCGGCGACGACGGTCGGTGCCAGCGCGGTGCCGACCAGCCACGCCAGCCGCCCCGGCTTACGCCTGACGTGCAGCAGGTCCTGGGCCACCAACGGCGGCACCCGGCGGCCGCGCAGCAGCCGGGAGGCGCGGATGCCGGTCCGGCCCCGCCAGTACCGGCGGGCGCTCTGCTCGCCCAGAAACGACGGTTCGACCGCGTAGACCGCGTCGGCGTAGGAACCGGTCGTCGCCGAGGCCTCCACGACCCGGTGGGTCGGCCAGCCGTCCAGTCGCCACCACGCCCACCCGACGGCGGCGACGGCGAGCGCCAGCGCCACGCCCGCCAGCGGCAGCCCGGTCGACGCGGCCGGCAGGGCGACCGGCAGGGCGTACCCGCCGGCCAGTTGCGCTCCGGCCGCGGCCGCGACGAGCGCGGCGCCGGTGCCGGCGGCGACCACGTCGAGGATCCGGCCGGTGCGCGGGTGGCGCTGGCCGCGCAGGGCGAGCAGCGTCAGCAGGAGGGCGGCGGCGACGCCACCGGCGAGACCGGCGAGGATCGCGCTCGCCGTCGCCGGGCCTGCGGTGAGTCGGCCGGCGAGCGAGAGCCCGACCATGCCGCCAACGGCGGTCGCGGCAACGGTGGTCAGCAGCAGCGCCGGGGTCAGCAACGTCCGCCGGGGCACCGGCGCGGGCAGCAGCCAGGTGGCGTCCCCTCGGCTGACCACCACCGGGCCGAGCTGGCGCAGCACACCGAAGAACGCCAGCAGCACCAGGGCCGCGCCGACCGGCGCCAGGACCGAGGGCTGGCCGGTGCCGGTCGGCCAGACCACGCCGACCAACGGCTTCCAGACCAGGGCCACGGCCATGCCGATCGCGAGCAGCACGCAGTAGACGCTGGACGGGTCGACCCGGCCGACGGCGGCGATCCGCATGCGCCGGACCCGGCGACGGATGTCGGCGGGTGCGGCCGGCGCGGCGGCCGGCACCCGGGTCATGGTCACCGGATCAGCCCTCCCGCCAGCGCGGCGGCCGGCACCTGGGTCATCGTCACCGGATCAGCCCTCCGGCCGGCTCAGGAGGACCTCGGTCGCCTCGACGCTGCGCCAGAACTGCTCGTCGTGGCTGGCGATCAGCAGGGTCCCGCCGGCCGCCAGGTAGCCCCGCAGGTGCTCGGCGAGGGCCCGCTTGACGACGGTGTCCAGGCGTTGCTCCGGTTCGTCGAGCACCAGCAGCCGGCTGGGGCGAACGAAGGTCGCCGCCAGCAGGAAGCGCTGCCGCTGCCCTGAGGAGAGGGTGAGCGGAAGGCTGTCGGCCAGACCGGCGATGCCGAGCAGGGCGGAGATCTCGTCGATCAGCCCGTCGCCGGGGTCGCCGCCGTTGGCCACCCGCACCAGGTCCAGGTGCTCCCGCACGGTCAGGCCGTGATACCAGGACGGCGACTCGACGGTGGTCGCCACCTGGCGCCAGAACGCCACGCCCCGGCCGGGTGTCTCGCCGAAGACGACCACCGAGCCACCGGAAGGTTCCTGCAGGCCGGTGACACAGCGCAGCAGGGTGGACTTGCCCACCCCGTTCTCGCCGGTCAGGGCGAGCGCGGCGCCGGCGGGCACCCGCAGGTCCAGCGAGTCGAGGACGGTGGTCGACCCGTAGGTGACGGTCAGGCCGGTGACCTCGACTGCGGTGTCGGTCTCGATGTCGACGCTCATCGCACGGCCCCCCGGGCGCGGCGACGGCCGGTGGTGATCTCCAGGTGCCGCATTGCTCAGATGCTACTGCGCCGCGCACGCCGCCCCGGTTTCGTCGCGGGCCTGGCCGCCACCCCGGTTCGACTCAGCCGTCCGCCGTCAGGTTTCGTCGCGGGCCTGGTCACCGCCCCGGGTCCGCGCCGCCGCCCGCCGTGAGGTCTCGTCGCCGGGGTGGTCGCCGCCCCCGGGCGTGCCTCAGCCGCCGGCCGTCAGGTCGAGGCGCCAGTCGTTGGCGCGCATCAGCTGGCCCGGCGGGTACTCGAAGTCCGTCTCGCCGAGCAGCGTGAAGCCGGCCTTGCGGCAGACCGCGTTCGACGGCGGGTTGTCGACCGACGGGTAGGCGTGCGCCCAGCGGTGGGTCCGCCGGGCGCGGGCGACGTCCAGCGCCGCGCGCACCGCCGCGGTCGCCAGCCCCCGTCCCTGGTACGCGGGCAGCACCGCCCAGCCGAGCTCGTAGACCTGCTCGCCGCGCCACTCCCGCTCCCAGTAACCGACGCTGCCCACGCTCGCCCCGTCCGGCAGCACCAGCGTGTACATGCAGCCCTGCCCGGTGCCGCCGAAGCGCACGTAGCGCTCGTGCCGGGCGAGCACCTGCTCGTCGGTCTCCGGCCCGCCGGTGTGCGCTCGGATCTCCGGCGCATTGAGCTGCCGCAACAGCTCAAGATCGTCCTCACCCCACGGCACGATCCGCATCCCCACCATGCCCACCCCCTCATCCACCGACCCTCACCCAACCCCACTCCCCCGACAACACCGTCGAGCCTCCCCGTTGATCATGAAGTTGTTGCCTTCCGTCGCGGCGTGTCAGGGCAACAACTTCATGATCAACGGAGGTGTCGCCGGTCCGCTAGATCGGAACTAGCGGAGCGCTTGGCGGGTTCTCGCGCCTCAGAGGTGAGACCGAGACGCTGGGAGGGGGAACCGTGACGCCGCTGCGGCTCGCCGTGATCATCGGTAGCACCCGTGAGGGCCGGATTGGCGACAGGGTCGCCGGCTGGTTCGTCGACCAGGCCGCCGGCCGGGACGACATCGCGGTGACCGTCGTCGACCTGGCCGACTACGACTTCCCGGCCAGCTACCCGGCCGAGCCGACCGACGCCGTTCGGTCGTTCGTCCGGGAGGTACGCCGGGCGGACGCGTTCGCCGTGGTCACCCCCGAGTACAACCACAGCTTCCCGGCCTCGTTGAAACAAGCGATCGACTACGCGTACGACGAGTGGCAGGCCAAACCGGTCGGCTTCGTCGCGTACGGCTGCCGCTCCACCGGCCTGCACGCGGTGGATCAGCTCCGCACGGTCTTCACCGCGCTGCACGCGACGACGGTGCGCGACGTCGTCGGCGTCGACCTGCTCTGTGGCGAGCCGACGCCGCTGCACGCCGACCAGCACCGCCAGGACGCGCGCGTTCTGCTCGACCAACTCTGCTGGTGGGGCCTGGCGTTGCGCGAGGGCCGCGCGGCGCGGCCGTACGTCTCCTGAATCCCCTGGAAGGAAGGCAACGATCATGAGTAAGCGCACGACCGGCCTGGCCATCGAGGCCGAGGGCCTGACCCGGTCGTTCGGGGAGACCCGGGCGCTGGCCGGAATGGATCTACAGGTGCCCGCCGGCACCGTCTACGGCCTGCTCGGCCCGAACGGTGCCGGCAAGACCACCGCGGTACGGGTGCTGGCCACGCTGCTGCGCCCGGACGGCGGTCGGGCCCGCGTGTTCGGGCACGACGTGCTCACCCAGGCCGACGCGGTCCGGGCCCGGGTCAGCCTGACCGGCCAGTACGCCTCAGTGGACGAGGACCTGACCGGCGTCGAGAATCTGGTCCTGCTCGGCCGGCTGCTCGGACTGCGCAAGGCCGCCGCCCGGGAACGCGCCGACCAACTGCTCGCCGCGTTCGGCCTGACCGAGGCGGGCGACCGGCAGGTGAAGAAGTACTCGGGTGGCATGCGCCGGCGCATCGACATCGCCGCGAGCATCCTGAACACTCCCGACCTGCTCTTCCTCGACGAGCCGACGACCGGCCTCGACCCGCGCAGCCGCAACCAGGTGTGGGAGATCGTCCGGGCGGTGGTGGCGCACGGCACCACGGTGCTGCTGACCACGCAGTACCTGGACGAGGCCGACCAGCTCGCCGGCCGGATCGCGGTGGTCGACCACGGCCGGGTGATCGCGGAGGGCACCCCGGGCGAGCTGAAATCGTCGGTCGGCTCCGGCACCGTCCACCTGCGACTGCGCGACGCGGGGCAGCGGCCCGAGGCGGAGAAGGTGCTGCACGCGGCGCTCGGCGTACCCGTGCAGCTGGAACCGGATCCGGTCGCGCTGACCGCGCGGGTCGGCGGCGAGGGCAGCGGCCTGGCCGCCAGCGAGCAGGCAGCGCGCGCGCTGGCCGACCTGGCCCGCGCCGGCATCCTCGTCGACGACTTCTCCCTCGGCCAGCCCAGCCTGGACGAGGTCTTCCTGGCCCTGACCGACCATCCCGCCACGCCGACCGACGAGCGGGACGAGCAGCTGGAGGCAGCCCGATGAGCGACGTCACGACCACGACCGGGCGGGCGCCGTCCGTCTACGTACCCTCCAGCGAGGCGCTGTCGACGGTCCTCGCGCCCGGTGCCCGACCGCCGAGGCCGAGCGCCCTGGCCGCGTCGCTGACCTTCGGCTGGCGAGCCATGCTGAAGATCAAGCACGTGCCGGAGCAGCTCTTCGACGTGACCGCGTTCCCGATCATCATGGTGCTGATGTTCACCTACCTGTTCGGTGGTGCACTCGCCGACAGCCCGCGGGACTACCTGCAGTTCTTCCTGCCCGGCATCATGGTGACCAGCGTCGTGATGATCACCATGTACACCGGGGTCGGGCTGAACACCGACATCGAGAAGGGCATCTTCGACCGCTTCCGGACGTTGCCGGTCTGGCGGCCGGCCGCCCTGGTCGGCATGATCTTCGGCGACGTGCTGCGCTACATCCTGGCCGCGCTGGTCATCCTCGGCGTGGGTCTGGTGCTCGGCTTCCGGCCGGACGGCGGCGTGCTCGGCGTGACCGTCGGGATCGGCCTGCTGGTGATCTTCTCGTTCGCGTTCTCCTGGGTCTGGACGTTCTTCGGCCTGATCCTGCGCAGCGAGAAATCGGTGATGGGGGTGAGCATGATGGTGCTCTTCCCGCTGACCTTCCTCAGCAACGTGTTCGTCGAGCCGAGCACCATGCCCGGTTGGCTGCAGGCGTTCGTGAAGGCCAACCCGATCACCCACCTGGTGGCCTCGGTGCGCGCGGCGATGGCCGGGTCGTCGGACGCGACGAACATGATGTGGCTGCTGCTGTGGAGCGCCGGGTTCCTGGTCGTCTTCGGCACGCTCACGATGTACCGCTACAACCGCCGCTGACCCATCCCTGACCGACGGGCGCCGCCACCGACGTGGCGGCGCCCGTCCGCTCCCGACCGACTTAGGCCATCAGCCCTCCTCAACGCCCACATGCACCCGGTGCTGGCTTGGGGCTTCGATCTCGTCGAGTAGGGCGACAGCGAAGTCGGCGTAGGAGATGCGACTGGTCGCTTCGGCCACAGCCGTGCGGTACCGGCCGGTGCTGGCGCCGCCGTGGTCGAAGTCGCCGGCCGGGCTGATGACCAGCCAGTCCAGCCTGGTGGTGGCGCTGCGCAGTACCTGCACTCCGGCCGCGTGTCCCAGGTAGAAGAAGCGATACTCCTGCGGGTATCCGGGTGTGTCCATGAGCAGCGTTCCGGAGGCGGTCTCCAGCACCGAGGCCAGGCCGACTACCAGCAGCCGGTCCACGCCTGTCCCCGCCAGCCCGTCGAGCAGGGCGCGGGCGGCGCCGGCGAAGAAGACGTCGGGCTGCGCGCCGGCGTCGTAAACAGCGCTGATCGCGGCATCGTGGCCCCTGGCGAGTTGAGCGATGCTGTCCGGGTCCGTGACATCGCCGGCCCTGACCGTTACGTCATCTGTCGCCAGGTCGCCGTACCTGGCTGGGTGACGCACCACCGCGGTGACCTGATGGCCGCGGCGGCGGGCCTCGTGCACGGCCGCCCGACCGGCCCGGCCACCGGCACCGAAGACAATGATCCTGCTCATCCGCACACCTCGCGTCCGAGGCCGGTCCCGACTGCCGGCCGCCTTCCGGACGCTAACCAGGCAGGTGGTTACCACCTGGATACCGGCTAACGTGGATGCGTGCCTGAGCCGCTCGATCCGGACATGTTCGACCCGCTCTGTCCTTCGGACCTCTCGCCAATCCGGGTCGGCGACAAATGGGCGGCGATGATCATCCGCTGTCTCGAAACGGGGCCGCGGCGATTCTCGGAGCTTCGGGGCGCCCTTCGCGGCGTCACCGCGAAGGTGCTCACGCAGTCGCTGCGGGCGCTCGAGCGCGACGGCCTGATCACGCGCACCGCCCATGCCGGCAGCACTCAGCGGGTCGAGTACGAGCTGACTCCTCTGGGCCACAGCATCCTCGAACCAATGGCTGCCGCGTGCTCCTGGGCGCAGAAGCACTGGGATGAGCTCCTCGACGCACGAGAGGCATCGTCAGCCCTCGGCCGCACCGTTTAGCACTCTTCCCGACGCCGGCCCTGACATCCCGCTGGCACGCCGCCCGCCCTCAGAGCCGCCAGGGCATCGGCTCGGGCGGGAGGTAACGGCAGGTGCCTCCGGTCGAGACCGTCTCACGCAGGTGGGCGGCGAGCGCCGGGTGACGGTCGTCGAGCTTGCGCAGCGTGTCCCGGATCCGGGCGGTCACCGTCTTACGGGCGCGTTCGGCCTCATCCCCGAGCCGGCGGGTCCGACCGGCCAACCCGGCCGCGGCGCGCAACTCGGCGAGGAGCGCCTCCCGCTCGGCGTCCAGCGCGGCCATCCGGGCGTTGTCACCGCGCGCGGCGGCCCGGTCGATCTCGTCGTCCAGCCCGTCCAGGTGCCGCCGGTAGCGGGCCTTCGCCTCGTCGTCCAGCACGGGGTCGCCGCCCATCCGGCGGGCGGCCACCAGCTCCGGCCCGGCGGCCGGGTCGAGCAGCTCCACGGCCGGGACGTCGGTGCCCGGCTGGCCGAGCAGCAGGTGCAGGTCGTGCAGGCCCTTGGCGTCCGGCAGTTGGACGACCACGCCGGCGTAGCCGAGCTGCCAGACCGGTCCGTCCTGGCGGAACTCGTAGCGCGTGACCGGTGGCGCGACGGCCGCGCCGCCCGGTTTCGGGCCGGCGGTCGCCGTCAAAGCCGCTTCCGCCCGGTCCGTTGCGGCGTTCGCCCCGACCGGGTCCGTGCCGGTGGCGGCTCCGTCCGTCCGGGAGCGGCGGGGAGCCCCGGGGAGCACGCTGTCCTGGTGCCGGCTGACGGCCGTCGGTGGCAGCTCCTCGTACAGCGGTAACCCGCCGGTCATCGCAGCCGGCGCCGTGCCCGGCTGCGGCCCCGCTGTCGCTCCGACTGACTGCGGCCTGGCAGCCGCCTGCCCGGCCGGTCGGAGGGTCGCCGGGTCGGGCAGCCGGTCGAGCACGTGCCGCATGCCGAGCATGGCCGCCTGACGCCCAGTGGCGTCGCACAGCGCCCGCACCGTCTCCGCGTCACCCGGGTGGTTGCGGCGGGCCAGCGCATCGGCCAGGCCGGCGCGGGCGATCACCGACCAGGGCCGAGAGCCCATCCGGTCGGCGGCGTCCCGAGCCGCCTGGAAGCCGGCGACAGCGTCGTCCCAGCGCTCCTGCCCGGCGTCGAGCACCGCCAGCCAGTGGTCGACCGGGCCGCCGACATCGCAGCCGAAGAGCGCCACCATCCACTGCCCACGGTGCGGGTCCAGCGCCGCCCGCGCCTCGGTGCAGCGCCGCGGGTCACCCGACGCCGCGGCGGCCTGCGCCCGCAGTCGCAGCCACAATGGCGACACCGGGCGGGTGTACGTGATGCCGGCGGCCTCGATGCCGGCGGTGATGCGGACGGCCGTCGCGTGGTCGCCACGCTCCGCCGCGGTGATCGCGCGCGCCAGATCGAGGTGGGGGTAGGTGTTCTTGTCCAGCCCGTCGAGAAGGTCGTCGATCTCCTCGAACCGGCCCTCGAGCACCAGCCGGGCCCAGCGCAGGTGGTGGACCATGAAGGCGAAGTCGGTCGGTGGCGCCTCGCCGATCTCGTCGAGGGCGGTGAACTGCTCGTCGGCCCCGGCGAAGTCGCCCCGGAAACCGGCGATGATGCCGCCGTCGATGGCCGCCGCCATCCGGTTGCGGGCCACGTCGCCGGCTCGTCCTTGGCGGACGAAGGCGGTGAGCTCCTCGGCGTATCGCGGGTCGCCAAGTTCGAGCAGCGCGACCCAACGCAGCGAGGTCGCCCACAACACGGTCTCCTGATCACCGCTACGGCGGGCGACCTCCCGGATCTCGGCGGTCAGCGCGGCCCGGTCGGCGGCCGTGCCCAGCCCCCAGGTGGTGTCGTGTCGGGCCCAGAGGCTGAAGGTCAGCGCCTCGTCGTCCTGGCCGCGGCGGGCCAGCGTCTCGGTCGCGGTGATCAGATCGGTGACGAGCGTGCTGACCGGCAGCGCGGCGTCGGGCTCGCCGATCAGCCGCCGGTACGCCTCGCGCAGCAGCTCCTCCGCTTGCGAGATGCGCCCGCCGCCTACGTGTCGGTGCCGCTGCACGGTGAGCGCGACCCGGGCCAGCGCCACGGGATCCTCGACCGTGCGGGCGAGCGCCGCCGCCTCGCCGAGAAGCTTCCTGGCCTCGTCGGACGCGCCGCAGTGCACGAGCCACTGCGCCAGCTCCACCATGATCTTCACCTGGTGCGCCCGGTCCTGGACGACCTCCAGCGCCCGCCGGAAGTGCACCACCGACTCGTCGGCGGCCAGCCGCCCACCCGCGTAGCGCGCCGCGGCGACCAGCAGGTCGGTGGCCCGGGACGGGTCGAGGGCCGCGCCCGCGAGGTAGGCGTGCCGGGCCAGGTCGGCGGGGATCAGCCGCTCGCCCAGATCGGTGGAAGCGTCGACCGCCCGCACCACGGCGGCGTGCCGGGCCCGCCGCTCGTCGTCGGCGAGGCCGTCGTAGAGCGTCTCCCGTACCAGGTCATGGGCGAAGGCGAACCGGCCGCCACCGCGGGCCACCACGAGTCGGGCGGTGACCGCCCTGTCGAGGAACCGGTCGACCTGGGCCACCGGCGCCGAGGCGGACGCGGCGAGGACCTGACGGTGGAACTCGCGCCCCAGCACGGCGGCGACGGTCAGCGCCTCGACCACCGGCGCGGGAAGCTGGGCGAGACGGCGGCGCACCGCCTCGCGTACCCCCGGCGCGATCGTGCCGGCCGCGCCGTCGGCCCGCCACAGCCGGGCGGTCTGCTCGACGAAGAACGGGTTACCGCCCGTGCGGCGGTGTACCTCGTCGATCAGCCCGGCGTCCGGCTCCCGGCCGGCCGTACGCGTTATCAGCGCGCCGACCTCGTCGCGGGACAGCCCGGTCAGGGTGATCGTGGTCGCCTTGGCCAGCAACGGCATGAGCAGCGGGCGCAGCGGATGGTCGCCCGCTTCGACCTCGGCGTCGCGGTACGTGCCGATCAGCAGCAGCCGTTCGAACCAGGTGTGCTGGGCGGCGAACTCCAGCAGCCGCAACGAGGCCGGGTCGGCCCAGTGCAGGTCGTCGAGGACCACCACGACCGGACGGTGCTGGGAGACCGCGACCAGCGCGGTTGTTACCGCGTCGTAGAGGGCGAACGTCTCCTGATCGGCGTCGCCGGCCACGTCGCCACCGGCCGGGCCGGCCACCTCGGTCGGGCCGGTCAGCTGGGTCGGGCCGGCCACCCCGGCCCGGCCGGTCAGCTGGGTCGGGCCGGACACCCCGGTCGGGCTCGTCAGCTCGGTCGGGGCGCCGGTCGGCTCGCCGAGCAGCGCCGCGAGCGCGGGCTCGGCGGTCTGCCGCGCCACCGCCCAGTCGTCGGCGGAGCGCCGCAGGCCGCGCAGCACCTGCACCCACGGCCAGTAGCCGGGGGCGGACTCCGAATCCCAGCAGGCCGCCCCGAGCACCAGCGCGCCCCGCCTGCGGGCCTCCCGCGCAGCCGCCGTGACCAGCGTCGTCTTACCGATGCCCGGCTCGCCGGTGACCAGGACCAGACCGCCGTGGCTAGTGGTCGCCCGATCGAGATCGGCGCGCAGCAGCCCCGCGGGGTGATCCCGCCCGATGATCGCTTCGCCGGCCCGCGCCTCCATGACCTCCCGACGGTAACGGACGCCCCCGACAACGGGGTGACGCTCGGTGTCGGCAAGGTTGCGACGCCCCTGTGCCGTCAGGCCGGCTGATCCGAGTTGATTCACTCCAGATCGCCGACATCGCGGTATCCGCGCCGGCCGGATACCCCCATATCCCCGACCGGGAGTGGATATTGACCGTGGTCAGGGACGCTGGGCGGAGAACGCGCCGACCTTGGCGTCCTTGTTGGCTAGGGCCCAGATCGATCATTCAGCGCCCGACCAGGAGGCGCCGGCTCGCTCACCTCACGGTTGGATCGCCTTGCCAGCGAGGTCGTGATGACTCCACCAGTCCGGCCGGTGCTTTCGGGTCACCCCATCGGTACGGGTCAGCAGCAGATAGTTGCCGCCCTGGACCAACGCAGCATCCTCGGGCCGACCGGCAAGCACCCGCGCGACGGCGTCCACCATGTTGGGAATCGCCTTCTCCATTACCTCGTCGCCCCGCATGGAGAAGTCCACGTCGACAAACGTCGCCGGTTCCCATTCCCAGCGCGCCCCGCCGTCATCCTCGGCGTCGAAGTACCCGTGCTCACCTGCGTAGACGCTCAACGCGTAGCCGCGCTCCTCATAGAGGCGCGCGCTGAGCAGCCGCGGATCGCCGGTCGACGTCGGCTTCTCGGTGGGATTGGCGGCGGCAAGTTCGGCTACGTCCTCCAGAGGAATGTCGCCGGCCAGTGTCAGCCGAAACTCCAGGGCCATGTCGCAACCTCTCGTCAGTCTCGCCGTACGATCTGCACGATCGCGCCATTCGGCGTCAGCGCGACCAGTTCCTTCAGCCGGTCGATGGGCCAGTCGTCGAACTGCTGGCGTAAGGCTGTCAGGTCCCCGGTCCAGTCCGTGAGGTTCAGCACCACGCGCTGGGTCTGCGACTTCTCGATCTTCCCGCGGACTTCGCTCCAGACACCGCGAACCGCCTTGTCGGAAGTGGGAGAGTAGCAATCGAAGACCAGTCCTTCGAGCAGAAAATCCGGGTCCCTCCTCGATTCTCCGGAGTCTCCGACCTTGAGCCGAGCTTCGGCGATCTCTTTTGTCGTCGGATTCTGGTGGACTCGGTAGCCCCGGTCGGCCATCGTGTCGGCGCATTCGTTCTCCAACTCCAGAGAACGGCTTCGGACCGTGTCGAGTTTCGTGTGAATCCTCGTCGGGTGTCCAGTCGGCGACCCGCCTGGCGTGCCGGTCGGCTGTCGACTCCAAGGCGGGAAGGGACTGGCGTCGACACCCGCTGAGGCCGCCGGGCCGTGGGAAGGGCTGGTCGGTGGGGGGCCGCCAGCCCCGGTCAGTTTCCCGCCGACCCCAGCCGCCGCGCCTCGGCGATCGCCGCTTCGACAGTCTGTTCGGCGGTGCTGGCTCGCTGCGTCATCAGCGCCAGGACCTGTTTGATGCTCTCCAGCGACTGGAGTATCGGTCCGGGCTGCCCGCCCTGCAGGAGCGCGGCGGCGAGCTGCTTGGCCGCGTCGACCTGGGCGATGGTCGCGGCGGACGCCTCGCGGGCGCCGATGATGCCCTGCTGGACGGGGGCCAGTGCGCCGATGGTGTCCTGCGGGGTGGCTTCGCGCGGGACGCTCGCGGTGCCCTTGGTGGCCTCGTCGATGGCGACGGCGAGAGCGGTCAGGCCGCCCCGGATGTCGCCGATCGCGCTGCGTACCCGGGTCATGCCGGCCGCCACGGCGGCGAAGCCGGCGCCGACGGCCCGGAGCGCCACCTCCTGGGCCTGGTTGTCGGCGGCGGCGGTCAGCCCCTGCGCCCGCTCGACGCCGGCGGTCAGCGCGTGGAGTTCACCGGCGAGCTTCTCGACCTGCGACACGTGACCCGACCACCTCAATCGACGACGGTGGAGCTGCTGGGCCTTGAAACTACCGGGCCGCCCGCCCGGCGGCGACCCCACCGGCCCTGGCCCGGCGTCCGCCACGGCAGCGCCGGAAGGGCGGCCGCTGGGCGTCAGGGCTGAGCGACGAGCGGCCCGAGGATCAGGGCTGGACGAGGTGCCGCCGCAGGTGGTTGATCATCGACTGGTTCGCCTCCCAGCCGTCGGGGAACTTGACCGGCACGTCGAGGTGCATCGGCTCGGTCGACGGGTGGGCGTCGAGCAGCTCGCCGATGCCGTCGCGCGCCACCACGATGCAGGCGTGCCGGTGGCGGGACGTGAGCACGCAGAGCCGCCCGGACTCCAGGTGGAACGCGGTGGCGTCCCGCCGCCCCGAGAGTGGGTGCAGCACGATGGTGACGTCGTACTCGCGGCCCTGGAGCCGGTTGGCGGTGTCGACGGTGATGCCCGCGCCGGCCGGGCCGAGCTGCGCGCGGATGGCGGCGACCTGGTCGCGGTGCGCGGCACCGATCGCGATCCGGTCCGCGGTGACCGGCGCGCCCTGCGGCGTCTGCTCGGAGACGGCGACCGGGCCTCGCTCCACGAGCCGCACCGCGAGCGCCGCGCAGGCCGCGACGGCTTCCAGATCGGTACGCAGGGTCTGCCGCGCCGGCAACTCGTAGAGACCCCAGCCGGACGTCACGGCCAACTCGATCGCGTCGTCGACGCGGTCACCCGGTCCGGGCCTGGTCAACGACAGGGTCCGCTCGTCGGGGCCGGTGCCAGCGCGGAAGCCGGTGAACGGATAGAAGGCTGCCGCCACCAGGGGCGCGGCCGTGGCCGGCAGCCGCCAGGACACCGGCAGCCGGTGGACGGGCAGCTCCGGGTTGTGTCGCAGCAGGACCGCCACGGCGGACTGCGTCGGATCCCACGCCAGGCCCGTCCAACGCACGGTCTCGACGGTGGAGAAGGGGTCGAGCTGCCCGGGGTCGCCGACGAAGAGGGCCCGTTGGAACCTGCCGGCCACGCGCAGCAGGGCGTCCGAGCGCATCTGGTACGCCTCGTCGACGATCGCCCACGGCCAGGAGCCGTCGGTGACGGTGGCCCACTTGGCCGCCGTACCGATGATGACGGCCGGGCTGTCGAGGTCGGTGACCTTCGCGCCGACCCGGACCGTGTCGTGGCCCTTGACCCGCTCGGAGGGCTGGTAGTCAGTGGCGGAGAGCCGACCTATGCGCAGCTCGGGGGCCTTGCGCGCCAGCCGGTCGATGAGGTCGTCGACCTGCTCGTTGGTCTGTGCGATGACGATCAGCGGTTCGCCCGCGGCGGCCAGCTCGACGGCGGCGCGTACCACCAGGGTCGACTTGCCGGCCCCGGGCGGCGAGTCGACGACCACCCCGCGGTGCTCGCCGGTGCGCAGGTCGGCCAGCACGGCCGCGATGACCCGGTCCGCCTCGACCGCGGGCGGCAACTCCAGCCCAGCCAGCACAGCCCTCACCCCTGCACGCCGTTTCCGGAAGAGTATCGGCCGTGGCGGGGCCGGCCGTGCTCGGTCCTGCCGATGACAGAGGCGGTGGCCGTCGAATGCTCGACGACCACCGCCTCTACTGGTGGTGCGGGTTCAGCCGGTCATCGCGTGACCCGGTCCGGCGTCGGCCTGTCGCCCGGCGCGTACGGCGACCGCGGCGTTCCGCCGACGAAGCCCTGGACGGCGGCTCCGCTGGCGGTTCCCGGGTAGCGCCAGAAGGTGCCGACGACGTCGGCGACGACGGCGGTGGTGCCCAGGTGGTTGTAGACGTTGAACTGGTTGGTCGGGCCGAGCTGGGTGATGGCGGCGTTGGCGACGATCTGACCGGCCGTGGCGTTCACGTTGCTGACGTCCGGCTGGTTAATGCCGCTGATGCCGTTCGGCCACAGCTTCAGGAACGTGCTGGCGGTGGGCGTCACCGCGGTGACGTTGAGCGCCAGCGCCTGGGTGCCGCCGGTCAGCAGCGCGCCGGGCGTGGTGACGGTGCCGGTCCGGCCCGCGCCGAGGCTGCTGGGCAGCCCCTGTCCCTTGCGGCTGTCCACGATCCGGGTCGGCGTCTTCGGGTTGAAGCGCAGACCGTCGGCGAGGCTGCTGTCGTCGAGGAAGCCGACGATGTCGACGATCACGTGGGTGTCCTTCAGCGTGTAGACGCCGAAGGTCGGAAACTCGGATCCCCACGGGCAGTCGTAGCAGTGCCGGACGGGCACGATCGCCAGGTTGGGGGTGACCGACCCGCCGGTGTAGTTGACGGTGGAGGTTTTCGGTTCCGGCCACTCGCCGTTCCAGGCGGTGAGGAACCCGTTGGACGACGGCGACACCGCGGTGATGTTGAGGACGACGGCCTTCATGCGCCAGTTGGCGTCGGTGCCGTAGTTCACCGCGACCCGCACCTGGTTGTCGGCCGGCAGCTTCTTGCCCCAGTCGCTACGGCTGTCGAACACCCGCAGCGGCGGTACCGGCTGCAACTGCCCACCCAGTTGACCCGTGCTGATCAGCGGCGTGTTGTCGCTGGCGTAGTAGCCCAGCACGTCAACGATGACGTGGGTGTAGCCGGAGAGGTTGTTGATGGCGACCTTGCCACCCGCGCCGACGGCCACCGTCACCGAGTTCGATCGGATCCAGCCCCGCTGGAAGTTCAGCGACGACGCCGTGGGCTTGGCCTGCCCGGCCGGGTAGACCGTCAGGAAGCTCGACGCCGTCGGCTCGGTGACGGTCACGTTGAGCACGACCGCGCCCACGCCACTCGACGGCACCCCACCGCGCCCGGTCACCTGCAGGTTGACCGTGCCGTTGGTGCCCACCTTCGCCTTCGGGGCGCCGGTGCCGGTGCGGGTGTCCATGATCCGCGCGGGGGTCAGCGGGTAGTAGGTGCCCCTGGCGCCCACCACGCCGTTGAGCGTCAACGGCACGGTACGTGGGTTGGTGAGGCTGTTGTTCGGCAGTTGCAGGGTGGCGCTGCGGGCACCCTTGCCGCCGGCCTTCGCCGAGACGTCAACCCGGCAGGTCTGGTTCTTGGCCAGCGTGACGCCCTTGCAGGTGTCCGCCTTGACGGTGAACGACGAGGCGTCCGTGCCGCCGATCGTGGCGGCGCCGAAGGTGATCGCCGTGTCACCCGTGCCGGTCACCGTCACCGACTGCGTCGAGCCCGTCTCGGCGATGTACTGGTCGCCGAAGGCCAGGGACGCCGGGGTGACGTTGACCGTACGCGGGTCGAGCCCGTTGACGCCGAGCTGCACCAGCCGCTCGCCGAGCACGGTGTTGTCGGGCAGTCGGAGGAACGTCCAGTCACCGCCCAGCTTGGTCGGCTTCGCGCTCACCGTGACGGTGCACGTCTCACCGGCCGCGCGGGTCGTGCCCGAGCAGGTGTCGGCCGTGATCGAGTAGCCGCCCGGGGTGTCGAACGAGGCCGTGCCGTACTCCACCGGGTCGGAGCCCATCGACCGTACGGTGATCGTCTTGCTCGTCGCCGGGCCGCCGACGACCCGGTCGCCGAAGTTGTGCGACATCGTGTCGGTGCCGGCGGCGACGAACCCGACGCTCGAGTTCCACCGGATCTCGCCGAACAGGTCGTGGTGGCTGGATCCGCACGAGATCACGTAGAAGGCCGCGAACCCGGTGAGCGCACCGGTTCCGGCGTCCCGGGTGGCCTCCTGGACGGAGAGGTAGCCCGGTGCCTCGTCGCAGGTGGCGCCGTTGTGCGCGACGTCGACGAAGGCGAAGTCTTCGGCGTGCTCCACGCCCGTCAGCTCGTACGTGGTCCCGACGGTCCACGACTCGCCGCTCGGTGGGGCCAGCCGGAACGTCCAGGAGTCGCCGGCCTGGTCCGTTCGGAAGGCCAGGCCGTCACCGGCGCTCGGAGTGACCGTGAAGGTGGCGCCCCCGGCCTGGTCGTAGACCCGGGACCCCTGGTGCCACCAGGAGAGCGGGTTTCCGTCGACGGACAGCGCGGTGAAGGGAGCAGCCGGCGCGGGAGCGGCGCTGGCCGGGGTGGCCACCGCCGTCACCGCTGCCAGCAGGGTTATGGTGCCGATGGCGACACCACGAAGGTAACGCAACGAGACCCCCGTCTTGTTGGTTGAAGGCATGATCGCCAGCGGGGACAGTAGGTTCTTCATCTGTCGACCGGCAAGATCACTTCTGGGAAACTGTCCGAAGGGACGCCAGAGTCGGACGGTCGTCGCACGGACCGTCGGCACATCCGAGCTCATCGGTCCTGCGGTCACCGTGGTCCGTCAGAGTCCGGCGGTCTTCAGGTAGTCGGCGAGACGGCCGTCGGCGACCAGCATGGCGCAGCCCCGGGCGGCCAGCCGCTGCCGCCAGGTGGCCAGGGAGTCGGCCAGCGGACCGGGACCGTCGGCGGCGCGGACCTGCCGCATGACGGTGGCGATGTGGTCCAGCAGGTAGCCACCGCGGCGCAGCAAATGGGCCAGCTCGGCGTCGCGGACGTCGTCGGGGTCGTAGAGGCGTTGCCGGCTGGCCCGGTCGCGGGCCGGAGTGAGGATGCCGGCCCGTTCCCACTTGCGCAGCGTCGCCGGGGTGACGCCGAGCCGGTGGGCGAGGGCGCCCACGGGCAGCGGCCTGACGGTCCGCTCGCCGGCCAGTGCGGTGGTGAGCACGCCGACGGTGGCCTCGACGGCGTCGAGGGTCTCCCGATCCCGCAGCAGCTGCGCATGGCCGTGGTCGACGGCGCGCAGGGCCGCGTCGAGGTCACCCCGGGTCGCGGCGCGCATGATCTCGGCAGCGGTTGCGTAGCCGTACGCCGGCACGAGCGCGAGGTACGCCCGCAGCGCCACGGCGTGCAGGTCGGTGTAGGTGCGGTAGCCGCTCGGGGTGCGCTCGGCGGCCGGGATCACGCCGTCGCGCTCGTAGTTGCGCACGGCCTGCGTGGAGATCCCGTGCTCGCGCGCCAGGTCGACCGGACGGTGTCGCGGGTTTTGAGGGTTCAGCCGATCCTCCAAGCCTGGGACTGCGACAAAGCCTCAAAGGGTGGTTCAACGATACGGTGAAGGTCATGGCATCTTCTCCCGTACCCCCTGCTTCGCCCGCCGAGCCCGGCCCGAGTGCCGACGACATCGTCGAACGGATCGCCGCCCTGCCCGAGGTGGCCGTGGTGCTGGCCGACGAGGCGTCCGGCGCCCCGGAGCCGGCGTGGGGCTGGCGGTTCTTCTTCGTCGGGCCGGATCGTCGGCTGCCGTTCGCCACCCTCGGCGAGCACGACATGGCCGGCTTCGACGACGACTCGCGGCTCGACCGGCCGGGGGTCTTCCGGCTGAATTTGGACCTGGGGCGGCAGGAGTTCGAGCGGCTCTTCGGCTACCCGCCGGCCCGGTTCGCCGAGCACCGCTCGGCGATCGACTTCACCACTGTGGACGAGGTGCTGCCCCACCCGGTCTACGGCACGGCCGGCTGGGCGTGCGTGCTGAACCCAGGTCCGCGGAGCCTGGCCGAGGTGGATCGGCTGCTCGCGTACGCGCACCGCCGGGCGCTGAACCGGCACCGCCGTGCGGTCGAGCGCCGGGACCGCTCTTCCTGACCTGACCCGGCGCGCGGTTCCGGGCCGCGCTGTTCGTGGCGTCGTCGGTCATCGCGACGAGCGCGGCGAGCGCGGGGGCAGATGATCAAAAGGCACAGGCGGTTCACGTCGAGCATCTCCCCTGTTCACCCCCGCATGATCCGCTGGCCGGGAAGCTTTCCGCTGGTCCGGCCACCTGTCGGTCCGGCTCGACCCGCCGAGCATCGGCTCGGGTACCGCACCACGAAAGGAGCGACGATGAGGTCATCGAAGCTCGTACGCCCGAGTCTGGCGCTGCTGCTCGCCGCGGGGCTGAGCACGCTCGCGGCGCCGACCGGCATCGCCCAGGCCGCTCCCGTAGCGACGTCCGCGTCCACAGCGGACGCCCCGATCACCGTCACCTCGACCGAGCAGCTCGCCCCGGGCGTGACGTACGGCTCGTTCCAGGTGAACACCGCGCGCGGCGTCACCGTCGGCTACCTGCTCACCGCCGACCTGCGCAGGAACAAGGTCTCCCTGGACCTGCTGCACCCCGACGCCGTCGCGCAGCGGCAGGTCGTCTCGGCGATGACGAATGCCCAGGGCGCCGTCGCCGGCGTCAACGGGGACTTCTTCAACATCAGTGAGACCCACGCGGGGGTCGCGCCGACCAACTCGGCGTCGGGTCCGGAGATCGCCGACGGCGAGGCGCTGAAGTTCGCCGTGCCGAACTCGCAGCGCTTCGGCCCGGGGCTCGCCCCCGGCACCTCGACCCGGGACGTCTTCGGGGTGGGCGTGAACGGCAAGGCGCGCGTCGACACCCTGAGCCTGGCCGGCGAGGTACGCAGCGACAAGGGCACGATCGCCCTCGGCGGGCTCAACCAGTACGCGCTCCCCGTCGGCGGCGTCGGCGTGTTCACCGCCGACTGGGGCACCGCCTCCCGGGTCCGGTCGACCTGCGGCAGCGACACCAGCCGCAACGACCCGTGCAGCACCCACACCTACGAGGTGACCGTACGCGATGGCGTGGTGACCTCGGTGAGCCAGACGCCCGGCGCGGGCGCGATCCCCAGCGACACCCAGGTGCTGGTCGGCCGCGAGGCCGGTGCGGACGCGCTGGACGACCTCGTCGTCGGCGACCGGGTGAAGGTGGACGAGAAGCTCGTCTCCGTCGGCAAGCCGAAGCTGACCTTCGCGGTCGGCGGCGCCCCGATCCTGCGCGACGGCCAGCCGCTGGCCGGCCTGGACACCAAGACCGCCGCTGTGCGCAGCGCGGCCGGTGTCAGCGCCGACGGCCAGACGGTGTACCTCGTCGCGCTGGCCGGCCGCGCCCCCGCCAGCGCCGGCTTCACGATCGCCGAACTGGCCGAGCTGATGCGCTCGCTCGGCTCGGACGCCGCGGTGAACCTGGACGGTGGCGGCTCGACCACGGTCGCCGTCCGGGAGCCGGGCCAGGCGGCGGCCACCGCCCGCAACAACCCCTCCGACGGTACGGAGCGCGCGGTCGCCAACGGCATCGGCATCTTTGTCGGCCGCCGCTGAGCGACCGATCGGTGAAGGGAAGCGCCCCGCCTGGTGCGGGGCGCTTCTGCGTTACCTGCGCTGCCCAGCCGGATGCCCGGTTTCTGCGACCCGCCGGCCCGGCTGCTCGATGACTAGCCGTCGGCTGGCCGGGTACGCGCTGGCCATGGGTAGCCAGAAGCCGAACAAGCATGATCCCGGCGGCGAATCGGCGCGCGGACGGCGGCATCCCGGCAGCGGGGCTCGCGGCCGGCAGGGCTCGGAGGTCGAGCGCTCGCCGGAGCGCCGGCACCTGCGGGCCGCGACCGGCACGTCCGGCAGCGAACGTGACCAGGGTCGCGCCAAGGTCGAGGGCAGCGAGCGGGTGCAACGCCAAGGCAGCTGACCACGATCGTGGTACGCCGCGCAATGACTGTCAGCGGCACCCGCGCTCGCCGCGCGGGTGCCGCACCGTCCCGGGAGGTGACGTCGCGGTGGCGAAATTTCTGCTGAAGTCGACCTACACCGTCGATGGCGTGAAGGGCCTGGCCGTCGACGGCGGCTCGAAGCGCGTCGAGGTGGTCCGCGCGATCGTCGAGAACGCCGGCGGGCGGGTGGAGTCGATGTACTTCGGGTTCGGCGGCCACGACACGTACGTGGTCTGCGACCTGCCGGATCACAAGACGGCAGCCGGCTTGGCCATCGCCATCCGCGCGGCCGGCGGCGTCGACACGCGGGTCGAGCCGCTGCTGACAGCCGAGGAAGTCGACATGGCGACCGAGCAGCAGGCCGGCTACCAACCGCCGGGCAGGTGATCGCCTGACGCCGCCGGCGGCCTGTTCTGGGTTGCGGTGTCAGCGGGCGTCGGTGACCACGTGGGAGCAGGCGGCGCAGGCCGAACGGCCCTGCTCGGCGTACCAGCGGCAGCTGCGCCGGATGGCGCAGCGCGGCAGGTCGGCCTCGGCCTCGCCGGTGGTCTCCTGATAGGAGGCGGCGAGGCGTTCACCGAGGCCGCAGTGGGAGCCGGTCCAGAAGCCGCACGAGGTGGTGACGCAGGGGCCGGCGAGGCGGAACTGCGACTCGACTGGCAGGTCCGTGCCGGCCGTGGCGAGGGCGACGTCGGCCGGCATCTGCGGCGTGACGTAGGCGACCCGACCCGCCGGAGTGATCATGCCGAGGAAGACCGTGGCGTTGGCCGCGGGCGTGCTCGGGCACATCCGCTCCGGCGAGTCCGGCCGGTGGACCGTGTCGGTCACCGCTGCACCCAGAAGCCGAGGTCGTTGATCTTTTTGCCGAGGTCATCGGCGAACGGGCCGTCGATCACCCACAGCCCGTACCACTCGGGGCGCAGCTTCAGGTTGGCGTGCCCGACGGAGAGCGGGTTGGTCAGCCTCGTGCCGGCTACGGCGAGGGCGTTGAGCCCCGCCTTCTGAATCTCGCCCGCGATGAGGCTCTGCTGCTCGCTGGTCAGCTCGACGCCGTCGACCACGAACCGGAACTCGCTGCGTGCCATGTCCTACCTCCGATGATCATTACGCTTCGGTCTGCAGCCCGCGCCGCAGACTCGCCCTGGTGAAGGCCGCCCACGCGTCGGCCCGCCGCCCGCCGACCTGGTCGCGCCAGGCGCCGGCGTCGGCCGTACGCACACCCCACAGCTGGCGGCAGGCGGCGACCGCGAATGCCACCTGCTCGGCCCCGCCGGTGAACCCGGCGGGCCCGTCGGTCACCCGCAGTCCGCCGCCGCTCACCACGGTGACCAGCGGAAAGTGGTGGTAGAGGCTGGCGAGGGTGGCCAGGTGCGCGGTATCGACCCGACTCGCGGTGAACGCCTCGACCGGCTGGTCGTCGCGGACGACCCGGATGGCGCGCAGTGTGAACGCGGCCCGGGTGGAGCTGACCTCCCCGTCCACCTCCACCGGGCTGCTCCACCGCGGGGGTGAGTTGGCGGACCAGAACGCCAGCCAATCGTCGAGCCGGTCGGCGAAGTCCGCCTCCACGCGGACCGATCCTCCTGCGAGCCGCGCGCCCGCAAGCCGGTCCCGGGTGACCAGGGGCTGCGCGGAGCGTGCGGTGGGTGGTGCGGCGTGCGCGGCACTCGCCCCGGCGACCGTTGCCGCCGCCGAGGCCGTGGCGGCGCCCACGAGGACGCGCCGCCGGGATAGTGAAGGGATCGTGTCGTTCATCGTCCGCCTTTCCGTGACGGCCTTTGCGCGACACGCTATCGGCGGACATTGATCGAAAGAATCACGGTTCTATCGGCACCCCGACATGAATGTCAGCGATCAACGGCGGCGTGAATCCGCTCATTCTGCTGCCCGTCGCGTTTCCGCCTGAGGCTGGTCGCGTACCCGTCAGAGCCGCGCGCGCACCCCGGCCCGAGCGCCCTCTCCGCTCCTTCGGCTCGCCTGTCTGCCGCGCACCTGCATGCGGCCCGCCGCTGACAGGCGAGCCGCTTGCAGCCGGGGTGGGGCGAAGTCCAAGGGATGGAACGGTGCGGCGGCGGCCCGCAGGCGGGGACGCAATTGCGCGAGTGTCGGTAATCCTCATGGGCCCCTGGAGAGAGAATCCCGCAGGGAGTCTGGATAGGTTGATCATGCCGAGCTGGTGCTGTCCGGCTTGGTTTCGGCAGGTCAGGCACCTGACAGGGCACGTCGGGAGGACTCGTCTGGGGCCTCGGTTCGTGGACACCCCCAAACGAGCCCTCAGTGCCGTACCCAGTCGAGGCCCCGCGCGCAGACGAGAGGTTCGGCGCTTCCGTAGGGTCCCGCGCCGTGCCTGTGCCGTACGAGCCAGATGCCGCAGGGTGACTCATCCTGGCGCGGACCACGCGCGGCAACGCGCGGTTCGGCCCAGCCCTCGTGGTCACACATCCAGCCGAAGTGCCGGTCGTCGCAGGTGATGCTGGCCCCGGCGGTGGGCATACACCGCCGGTTTCCGCCTAGGGATGGCGGCGAATGTGCGGACGTTGCCAGGTCTGGTCAGGCTCTGTCAGACGAGGGTTTCTGACCGAAGCGCCCGCTGGGCTGACAGGAGCTGTCCCAACCTGACAGACATCGCACGCGTCGTGCCGGTCACGCCGCATCGCACTCGGGCCAAACCGGCGGGCACGCGGTGGCCTCGGCGCACAGGAGGCGAACCAGCGCCAGCGCGGTGACGTTGGACAGCGGGTGTCCGTCGGCGGGTAACCGCTGGGCGAAAGCCGTGTGGGACAGCCGTGGGCCGGCCAACGCTGGGGCGGCGGTCCGGGCGGCCGGGATCAGCACGACGACCGTCCGGAGCACTGTCCCGGACCGGACCGTCGTGCGAGCGCTGGTCCCGGACCGCCGGACGCCGGTCCGCCGAAACGGGAACTGCGGCGGTGCCGTCCGGGACCGCGGCCAGGACCCCGCGGACCGGCACAGGCCATCCGCGGACCGGCTATGGGTGTCCCGGACCACAGCATGGGTAGCGGGGCACTGGTCCAGACACGACCCGTACGGGCCAGCCCGTCCAGTCCGGTAGGGCGGGGTCAGCGCGACCCAGAGCGATCTCGAAGGTCACGTCGACTCGGGGCAGCGGGAGGATGCGGCCGGCACCTGCGCCCGGCCGCACCCCCACACCGACCCGCTGCCCGCGGGCGGTGGTCAGTTCCCGCTGCGGTACCGGCCGTCCACGTAGACGAGCGCGTCACCGACGGCCCGCTCGGCGCCGCTCGGGTGGCTGACCAGCGCGCCCTGGGCGGCCATCGCGGTGGAGCCGCCGCCGTCGAGGTTGATCGCGTCGGACAGGCCGAGCGCCTGGGCGACGGCGGCGGTCTCGTCCAGGGTGGTGCCGACGCTGGTGCTCTGGCGACCGTCGATGGTGGCGAGCACGATCTTTCCGTCCCGCGTGGTGCCGGCGATGGTGCGCGGGTTGCGGGCGAAGAAGCTGTCACCGGGGGCGCCATCCGGGACGACGATCTGCCCGTCCGCCGTCAGCGGGTACCGCCCGTTCACGCCGAACAGCCCCGGCCGCAGCGGAAGCTTGCGGCCCCGCTGGTCGGTGAGCGTCGAGTCCCGGTCCAGGCAGCCGCGTCCGGCCACGTTGAGCAGGGCGACGACGTCGCGCCCGGTCGCCTGCAACGAGGTCTGGCCGGCGGCCAGGGCGGTGCCCCGGGTGGTCGCGGTGCGCACCACGCAGCCGAGCCGGTCGAGTACGACCTCCGCGCCGGCGCCCGACGGGGTGGTCGAGGCGAACTCGGGGGTGAACTGCACGACGTCGCCCGGCTCGGTGCACTGGGTCTGGTCGGCGAGGGCGGCGCAGCCGGCGGGGACCACCGGCGGGTGGTTGATGAACTCCAGCGGCAGCGTGGCGTCGGTCAGCCGGTTCCGGACGCTGCCCGACCAGCTGAGCTTCCCGGTCAGCGCCCGGTTGGTGTTGGCGTCGACCACGAAGTTGACCTCGGCCGGGTCGGTGGTCGGCTCGCTGAGCAGCTTCCCGCCGAAAATCCCCAGCCCCACCGGATCGCCCGGGTACTGCTGGCTGGCGGTGAAGGTGAAGAACGAGGCGTTGACGCCGGCCAGCGCGCCGGAGGACCGTACGAGCTCGGTGGTCTTCTCCACCTGGCTGAGGTTCGGGCCGTACGTCGCCTTCAGGTGGCCCCGCGCGCGGCGCGGGTCGATGGTGAGCACGTTGACCACCCACGGGCCCCGGGTGGTCGTGTTGATCTGGTCGGCCGGCGCCGGCTCGGTGCCGCGCACAATGCGGGTCAGCGTGACGCCGGCGGCCAGGGTGCTGCTGGTGCGTACCTCGGTCAGGTCGGCGTCGCCGATCGGCAGGGTGCCGCCGGCCGCCTCGGCGCGGGCCCCGGGCACGACACCGAGCGCCACGGCGGCCAGCGCGGCGGCGGTGAGCGCCCCGGCACGGCGGAAGCCGGACAGGCCAGGAGTGGAAACAGTCATGCCCTGACCCTGGCGACCCTGGGGAACCGCATACCCGACTCCAGCTGACACTTCGGCGAATTGTGCTGCAAGAAGGGGATCCGGGGCGGGCTCGGAGAAGTCGAGGAAAAAGATTCCCGCGCGCGGCAACATTTGCCGACCCCCGCTCCGTTCTACCCGCGTGAAAGCCGAGGACGAGGAAGGCTTCCGGGAGTTCGTCGCCGCCCAGCTGCCGGTACTGCGGAACCTGGCGTACGTCACCTGCGGTGACTGGCACACAGCGGAGGACGCGGCGGCGACCGCTCTGGCCAAGCTGTACCCGCGGTGGCCGCGGCTGGAGCGACCCGACCTGTACGCGAAGACGATGGTGGTCCGCGCCGCCATCGACGAGAAACGCCGCCCGTGGCGACGGGAGCGCTCAGCCGGCGACGCGCTGCCCGAGGCGACGCAGCGCGACCCGACGACGGCGGTCGACGAACGGCTGCGGGTCCGGGCGGCCCTGCGGGAGATCCCGCCGCGGCAGCGCGCCGCCGTGGTCTGCCGGCACTACCTCGGCATGAGCCTCGAGGAGACGGCCAGCGTGCTCGGTTGGCACATCGGCACCGCCAAGAGCCAGACCTCCCGCGGCCTCGCCCGGCTGCGCGAGGTCCTGGCCCAGGACCAGATCGACCTTGACCACACCATCGATCCAGAAAGGGAGATAACCAGTGCGCGCAGATGAACTGGTGGAGAAGGTGACCTCCGACGCGCCGTCGCCGCGGTACACGGTCGACGACATCGTGACCGCCGGACGGAAGGTGCAGCGGCGTCGCCGGGCAGGGTGGACGGTGGCCTCCGCCGCGTTCGCCGTCACCGGCGTGGTCGCGGCGATCAGCATCGGCCTGCCCGACGCCACGGTGGGCCCGAGCGCCGGGGAGCAGGCCGCCGCCGGCACGTCCCTGGTGACGGCGTCGCCGCTCACCCCGGCCGCCGGCTGGGAGTTCCCGGACGACCCGTTCCAGTACGTCTTCCAGCGGTTCGACGCGGGCAAGCTGCACGTGAAGGACCCGATCGTCGTGTCGAGCGCCTACCAGATCGCTCCGCTGCACATGGACGGCCTGGTCACCAACGATCGCGCCGTCGACCCCGACGAGGTCGTCGAACCGCACGACGGCGCCGGCCCCAAGGGTGCCGTCGGCCCCAAGGGTGCCTCGAAGCCCGGGGACGACGCGCGGCAGCTCTACGCCTACCTGACCGTCTACCGCCCGGGCGCGTTCGACGCGGAGAAGTTCACCGGAAACCGGGTCACCGTGGACGGGCACCAGGCGATCGAGCAGGACGGACCGACCTACGGCGCGAACCTGCACCGGGCGCTCGCCTGGGAGTACACCGACAACGCCTGGGCGGTGGCGGAGAGCTTCGCGGAGCCGTCCGACGTCGCCGCCGCCGACCTGCGCGCCCTGGTGGCCGGGCTGCGGCCCAGCGTCCCCGCGCCGGCCCGGGTGCCGTTCACCGTCGGCTACCTGCCCGCCGGCTACCACGCCGCCGAACTCGGCCAGCACGCCTACGCCGGCCTGAACGGCATCGCCGCGGCCGGCGACGGCAACTACGGCGGCGCCATCTTCGCCGCTCCGGCCCTGCCCACCACCGGGCTCACCGAGCCGTACGGCGGCCCCGAGGGCGAGGACCCGCCCGGCAGCTTCCAGATCTTCGTCAGCCCCAACGCCAACTCGAACCAGGCGCTGAAGGACGGCGAGAAGCCGCCGGCCGAGCCGAAGTGCGGTAACGGCTTCTGCAACGCCTGGAGCCCGGACGGCAGGACCACCATCCAGGTGGCCAGCGGCGGCCGGCTCTCCGACGCGGAGATGACCAGGATCCTGAAGGGCATCAAGCTCGCCGACGTCACCGACGAGCGCACCTGGCCGACCGCCGCCACCGCGCTGCGGGCCGGCTGACCAGGCCGTACTGCTCCACTCCCCCTCCCCTGGGGGGGGGGGGGGGGGGGGGGCCGGGCGCCCCCCCCCCCCCCCCCCGGGGGGCCCCGGGGGGGGGGGGGGGGGGGGCGTGTTTTATAAACAAACAAACAAAATCTAGAAA